>DGWX01000055.1 GCA_002395405.1 Christensenella sp. UBA4247 | reverse complement strand
CGCTTCTTTTTGACCGACTACGCGTTTTGCGAGTTCTCCTTCGAGATTCATCAGTCTATCCGCTTCCGCTTCGGTCAGCTTTACAACCGGAATATTCGTCCATTTGGAAACGATCTCCGCGATATCCTGCTCGGAAATGGAAAGCTCGGATGTGCTTACTTCCGAAGACCAATTCAATTTGCTTTTCGAAAGTTTCATGACGAGTTCGTCTTTCTCTTTTTTCAAAGAAGCCGCCTTTTCGTAATTTTCGTGTTTTGCGCTTTCCGTTATTTTGCTTTCGAGTTCCGCGATCTTGGATTCCAATTCGTTGATCGAATCGGGCGCCGTATAACTTAAAATGCGTTTGCGGCTCGCCGCTTCGTCTATAAGATCGATCGCTTTATCGGGCAAATATCGATCGGTAATATATCGATCGGATAAAACCGCCGCGGCGGAAAGCGCCTCGTCCGTTATTTTTACTTTATGGTGTTCTTCGTACTTATTTCGCAACCCTTTTAAGATCGTGATCGTATCTTCGACCGAAGGCGGATCGACCATGATCGGTTGGAAACGCCTTTCGAGAGCCGCGTCTTTTTCGATGTTCTTTCGATACTCGTCGAGAGTAGTCGCGCCGACGACTTGAAGCTCACCCCTCGCGAGCATCGGTTTCAAAATATTCGCCGCGTCCATACTGCTTTCGTTTCCGGCACCCGCGCCGACAAGCATATGGATCTCGTCTATAAACACGATCACGTCTCCCGCTTCCTTGATCGCGTCGATCGCGTTTTTAAGCTTCTCTTCAAACTCTCCGCGGTACTTCGTTCCTGCGACGACACCCGTTATATCCAGCGTAAAAATTCGTTTGTTTTTTAACGTTTCGGGAACGTTCCCCGATACGATCGCTTCCGCCAAACCTTCCACGATCGCCGTTTTCCCAACGCCCGGTTCACCGATCAAAACGGGATTGTTTTTCGTTCTTCTTGATAAAATTTGAATAATTCTCTCGATCTCGTTTTTTCTTCCGATCACAGGATCGAGCTTGCCGGATTTAGCGCGAGCGGTCAAATCATCTCCGATCCCTTTCAGCGCTTCCTCAAGTTTACTTCCTCCTCTTTTCATTGCTTTAGCGGAACGCTCTTGACGAGGCTCGCTTTCATCCCTCGAATGATTTAAGCGATCGTAAAGTTGTTCGAGATCGGAGAAAATATCGCTCGACTCGGATTTTTCCTCCTCCTCTCCGTCCGAGAGTACGGAAACGATATTCGAATACGCTTCTCGGGGATTTACACCGTACGCCATTAAAATACTCGTAGCTACGCTCGGCGTATCCAAGATACCGAGAAGAATATGAGCGGGAAACACCTCGTCCGCCCCGAGCTTGTCCGCAAACATTTGAGATTTTTTGATTACGATCGCGGAATTATCCGATACCTTGATCGTGGAAATAACGCTATGGTTCGTTCCGATATGGCGAACGACCGCGTCTGCCGTTATGCCGCGGCTTCCCATCGCTCCGGACAGATCGGGATCGACCGCAAGCACGCCTGCCAAAAGGTGTTCCGTTCCGAGAAGTCCCCCGGAGCGCGAAGCCAATTTCGTTGCATAATCCACTGCCTGTTCCGCTTGTTTTGAAAACTTATCAAACATGATCAGCCCTCCCTACCTTTTATGATTTTTCGAACGGTATTTGCGCGAGCAACGTCGCGCTCTTGCGGCGTAGAGCCGCAACCCGTGAGCTTTTCGAGGCTCAACGGTTTACACATGATCGTTACGTCGTCCAGATTGACGTCCAAATCGATCAAACCGAGCATAACGCCGATTTTTGCGTTAACAACGAGATTTTCAAGCTCTTTTTGCGAAAGAACTCTTGCCGAAGAAAGCAAGGCATAAGAGCGAAAAATCGCGTCTTCCAGCCGAATTTTATCGCGTTCATAATAGGCAGAAAGCAAATCTTTCTCGATTGTTTCGATTTTCACCGCTGCCGAAGCAACGCGGTTTATGATCGTTTCTTCCGAAACGCCGAGCGATACGCCGTTTGAGATCTGATAACAATACCCTTCTCCCTGCGAACCTTCGCCGAGAGCGCCGCGGATCGTTAAATTCGCGCTTTTGAGTTCTTCTTCGAGCTCTTCTATCTTTCCGAGGAAAGACAAAGCGGGCAAGAACATCAAAACCGAGGCGCGCATCCCCGTTCCGACGTTCGTTGGGCAAGCGGTTAAATAACCGAGATTTTTATCAAACGCCAAGCGAACTTTTTCTCGAAGCGAGAGATCGAAGTCTTTAACTCGATCAAAGCAATCATCCAGATTCAAACCGGAAGAAAAACTCTGCGCGCGAATGTGATCTTCTTCCATCATCATAACGGACAGATGCTTGTCCATATCGATCGCGACGGATCCGAAAGGCATTTCGGTAAGCGCCGCGCTGATCAAGCGCCTTTCCACAAGATACTTTTTCTCTTTATCGTCCAGTTCGCTCATTTTGTAATAGCGAACGCCCGGGTATTTTTTCATCGCCGCCTCTACGGCACTCTCCACCTTTTCCGCTTCGGCGAGGCCCGCGCGCGAAGGAAAGAAAGTATCCGCCAAATTTCGAGCCAAACGAACTCGGGAGGTAATAACGGTATAATCCATATCAATCGCCCTCCCAATTCGCATCTATTCTCTTTTTGATTTCAGCGGCTTTTTCATAGTTTTTGGAGTCGACGGCTTCTTTAAGTTCGCGATAAAGAGATTCTACGTCGATCGGAGGCGGTGGAGACGCATCCATCCCGACGTGTTGAACGGCACCGTGATACCCTCTGACGTATTCCAAAAGATATTCTTCGAAAACGCGATAACAATGGTCGCAACCGAGAAGCCCGGTTGCCATAAAATCTTTCAGGCGCGATCCGCAAAACGGGCAAACTCGCTCTTCCATCGGAGTTTGACGAAGAGCGGCCTTCGCTTTGAGTTCCTTATATTTATTATCCATAAGCGCTTTGCAATGAGAGCAAACGCGATAAGGGGTTTCCACTCCGTTTATCACGCGCACAAACTTATGCTCCGCGATCCTATGATGACAGATTTGACACAATTCTTTTTCCATATTCATCAAGCCTTTTTTCAAAAAGGCGTAAAACGATCATGATCGATCAAACTTGCGACGGCGTGTAAGTATCCTTCATGAGAGCCGACGTCGAGCGATAACCCGTTTAACGTAAGCGCAAACAATCGAGATTCTTTCGCCGCCTCGTTTAAGGCGGGAATGACGCCTTCCGCGTCTGACGCAGGAAGAGAAGCTATACGCTCTCGAACACGGGGAGACAACACCATTCTGCCAACGAGAGCAAACGCACGTTCTTCGGAGAGTCGTTTCGGTTTTTCAATTATATTTTTAACCGTAAAACCATCCGAAAAAAATTTGCGCGGAAATAAAACCCCGTATTGCCCCGCTTTTTCTTTTTCGATCTCGCGAACAAGAACGACTGAGCCGGCCGTTTCTTCCGCTTTTTCGAATAGACGAGCGGAAGAATTGACTTTGCGATCCAAAGAGCGAAAACCGCCGACCGAATCCACGCCGAGGACGTCATCCGGATAAAGAATGAGGATCGGTTCGTTTTTCCCGAAATCGCCCGCCGCAAGGATCGCGTCCGCCGTTCCTTTTAGCTCTTTTTGATAAACGAAGGAAACGGAGATCCTATCAAAAAGCGCGTCTCTCAGCTTGCATAATTTCAGCGCTTCCTCGCCTTTCGGAGCGGACGAAATAGCGCAATACTCTTTGATCGCATCCTTTTCCTCGGACAAAACGATTACGACTTCCCGAACGCCCGCGTCCGCAGCTTCCGCAAGAGCGTGATGCAAAACGGGCAGTCCTTCAAGAGGTAAAAGTTCTTTCGGAAGAGCGGGGGTCAAGGGAGCAAGGCGCGACCCTTTTCCCGCAGCGAGAATAATGGCTTTTCGAGACATATTTCTCTCCTTTATTATTATAGTCTTCTCCATCAAAAAAATCAAGATGTACTATATTTATTATTAAATTATGTTATAATATATTCGAATAAAAAGGCGAATGGTGAAGAGATGCTCGGAAACGATATTTTACATTGCGACGCAAACAATTTTTACGCGTCCGTCGAAACGGTCAAAGATCCGTCCCTTAAAGGAAAAAACGTTGCCGTATGCGGCGATCCCGAAAAGCGGCACGGAATCATTCTCGCCAAAAGCGAAGGCGCGAAATCCTATGGCGTAAAGACGGGCGAAACCGTTTGGGAAGCTCAAAAAAAATGCCCGGATCTTATATTGCTTCCGCCCGATTTTCAAAGTTATTTGAAATACTCAAAGGCGCTTTTCGAGATTTACACCTCTTATACCGACCGAGTGGAAAGTTTCGGTTTGGACGAATGCTGGCTGGACGTTTCCGGCAGTCATTCTCTTTTCGGACCTTCGGAGAAAATCGCGGAGGAAATACGTCGAAGAGCGCGTGAAGAACTCGGATTGACTTTAAGTATCGGGATCTCTTTTACGAAAGTATTCGCCAAACTCGGGTCGGATTATAAAAAGCCCGACGCGCAAACTTTGATCGGACGAGAGAATTACAAAGAAATCGCTTGGCCGCTCCCCGTCGAAGACATCTTAATGGTCGGGAAAAGCGCGAAAAACTTTTTCCATAGCGTCGGCATTCTTTCGATCGGCGACCTTGCGAATGCAAACGAAGCACTTTTACAAAGCAAGATAGGTCAAACGGGCATTACCCTGAAACGATGGGCAAACGGCGAAGAAGAAGGAAAAGTAAAACTGTATTACGAAAAGCGTGAACCGGAAAGCGTGGGAAACGGCGCGACTGCCGAGCGCGATCTTATAACGCAAAACGAATGCGAAATCTTTATTACGGGTCTTTCGGAACGGGTCGCTTCGAGACTGCGAAAACACGGTCTTTCGGCGTGCGGCGTACATTTATCGGTAAAAACGTCCGACCTCAAAACGATCGGGAAGCAAGGCAAGTTACCCTTCCCGACCGCTTCCGCAACCGAAATCGCAAAGCAAGCGATCCTCTTGCTTCAAGATCTCAGAAAAGCCGACAAACCGATCCGCGCGCTGACCGTTACCGCGATTTATCTTTTTCATTCCGACGATTACGCACAATCTTCTTTACTCGGGGAAGACGAACTTACGATCAAACGAACGCGTCTTGAAAAGACGGTGGACGCATTACGGGAAAAATACGGAGCGGGGATCTTAACGCGCGCGAGCTTAATGAAAGACATTTTCGATGCGGACGAGTACGACGAAGAGACAAAACCTTTCAAACGGAATTAAAGAATATAACGAAACAAAAAAACCAAGCGAACGCTTGGTTTTTTTACACACATTTTAATCAGTCTCTCGAAGACTTTCTCTTGCGAGCGGCTTCTTCCTTCTTCTTACGCTTTACGCTGG
>DGWX01000075.1:708-7433 GCA_002395405.1 Christensenella sp. UBA4247 | reverse complement strand
GTGATCAATATGGGCAATAATACAAAAATTTCTGATATGATCTCTATCCATAGCGATAATGCCCGCGTTCTTTCGGGTAAAAAATATTATAACCGATTTTTTTCACTAGGTAAAGTATTTACAGATCCAAAAGTTATGTTATAATAAATAAGCAAGAAAAAAGGAGGCGCGCTTATGGCCAAAATCAAAATTCCCGTAACCGATCATTCTTGGCTTTTCGAAAAACCCATCGCTCACCGCGGACTGCACGGTGGCGGCATTATGGAAAACACGCTTTTATCTTACGAGCGCGCGATACAACACGGCTACAACATTGAAATAGACGTCCATATTCTCGCCGACGGAGAACTCGTTGTTTTTCACGACAACACCTTGCGCCGTATTTTCGCAGAGGGAATCGAAATTCGCGATTTAACTTACGAGCAACTTTCTCGCTATACCTTGCCTTTCGTAAACGAACGGATCCCGACATTCAAACAAGTTCTCGATTTCGTTGCGGGAAGAACGGGACTTTTGATCGAAGTAAAAACCTACGTCAGAACCAAAGTTTGCGAAAAGATGTGGGAATACCTTGCCGAATACTCCGGTCCTTACGTAATCCAATCTTTCAGCCCCCTTGCTCTTCTTTGGTTTCGAAGAAACGCACCGCAAGTTCCCCTCGGGATCTTGGGATCGAACGTTGCTTCCGCCGGGATCTATTGGGCAGGTCTCGTTAAACCGGAATTTATTTCTTACGAAGTCTCCTCTCTTAACGATCGAAAATTCTTCTTCCTTCGCGCTCGCGCCCCTCGCATCCTCTCTTGGACAATAACCAATCCGATTCTCGAAGAGCGAGCGAGAAAATACGCGGAAAACATCATTTTCGAAGGATACGAAGCGGACATTGATGCAAAAAGCAACATCACGCTACGTCCCGAAAAACCCATTTGAACCGGTTATCCTATAAAAAAAGAGGCGATTCGCCTCTTTTTTTACACTCCTTTATAAACGCTTTTTTCTTTTTTTCGGATTTTTCGAAAGAAATATCGATCATTTCAGCAATCAAACTATCGGAAAGCGAATCGTTTAATACGATCGTGACCCAACTTTTTTTATTCATATGATACGACGGATACGCTCCTTTCCGAACGAACTCATCCACACGATCGTCTAGCTTAACGTTCATTACCTCAACTTCGCCCGAAAGATCGGAGGACACTTTTTTTCCTTCCAGATCCATAATGATCGCAAACCATTTTTCGGAAACAGCGTTTCGATACACTCCGAAATGCGGGAATTTTTTCCATAGAAATTCCGGCTTAGCGCCATACTTTTTTCCGATCATCTCGGATAAACGATTGGCTTGATCGGAAAAGAAAAGACGTTCGTAGGTCGTTTGTTTCGCAATATCTTCCAACAATTCCACGTATTCGTTTTTAACGGAATGAACGAACTTTCCTTCCACTCCTTCCAATCGAAAGATATTAAATTCTTCGCCGAACTCACCGTCTAAAACTCTCCCTGAAAGAATTCCGTCTCGAACTATGATTTCGGCTGTCAACCCGTTTTTCAGATCGCGCGAGAAAAAGAAAGTATTATCTCTTTCTTTGAAGCCGTAAGACAATAAGTTTTCGGGTATAAAAATCCTTCTTTTGAAGATCTCGCTTTCAATACTCATTCTCTTTCTCCTTTGACGGGATCGCTCGATCCACGAAATAAGCGATAACGCCCGTAAGGGCGCCTGCAAACGCACCGAAAACGGACAGATAAATAAGAACGTAGGCGATCGCGGACGTCTTCGTTATCAGCATCGCGATCATGACCTGCCCGACGTTATGCAAAATTCCGCCGACAGCGCTGACGGCAGGAAGTCCGTTCAGCGACAATTTAAGCAATAAAAAGGAAGAAAGAAGAGACAACGCGCTACCGGAGAGAGAATACAAAATCGAGATCGGAGCTCCGGAAAAAACGCCGATGATAACACATTTCAGAAGCGCGATCAAAGCGGCATAAGGCAATCCGAACCATAATAATGCGAGTAGTAGAGCCACGTTGCCGAGCCCAAGCCTGCAATACGGCATTGTCGGAAGCACGGGCGGCAGCATATTTTCCAAAAATCCGAGCAAAAGCGCCACTGCTAGAAGCGCGGAAAGCCGAGCTAATTTATTCGCACTCATGAGATCGCCTCCACTTCCCCTTTTCCGACAATTCTAACGATGACTTGATTGGGAAGGCAAACGATCGTTTGCCCTTTTTTATAAATCTTTCCGGTTTTTTCGCAAATTTTATCGGGACAGTCGGAAGAATGGACCCATATTTTTCCTCCCGAGACGATCAGCTTCAATCCGTTTAATTCCAGCTCGGCGTCTTTGGATAAAACAAGTTCCGCTTTTTTTTCGCCGGAAACGTACACTTCTGCCCTGCTCCCTTTCTCCGGCGATAGCGTAAAGTATAACGCGAGGGCAACGAGCAAAAGAACGACGACGATCACAATTACGTCCCAAATGCGAAAAAGGGAATATGTGCTTTTTCGATTTTTCTTGTTATGACTCATTACGCGCCTTCTTTCGCATCATTTGCGACGGAGTACGACGAATCCTTTATCTGAATAATATTTAGCCCGATGGGTACGATCCTTTTATCCTCCGTTATCAACGCCCCTTTTACGCCAAGCTCGGAAAAAAGATTTACGGTTTTCTCCACACCGAGAACGACTGCCGCCGTAGCGAGCGAATCGGCATATAAACCGTTTTCGGATATTACGGTTGCCGAAACGACTCCGCTATTCGAGGGCCTACCGGTCTTTCTATCGATAATATGATGATAGGAAACTCCTTCTGAAACAAAAACGCGTTCGTAATCGCCGCTCGTAGCGCAAATCTCGCCTTGTTCGAGAGTAAAGGAAAACAGATATTCGTAAGAGTCGTTTCGCGGATGCGTAATGCCAACTAGATAGGAGCGATTGACCGCGGCGATCGTTCCACCAACGTTTATCAGCGCGCTTTTTACGTTTTTCTCGATCGCTTGCATTACTTTTTCGGCTCCGTATCCTTTGATAGACGCGCCGAAATCCAAGAGCGCGTCATCTTTCGATTTCGAGATGGAACTCGTTTCTTTATTCAGTGTAAAAAAGGAAAGCGAAGAGGCTTCGAGCGCGGTTAGAATTTCCGAATCGGAAGGAGGCACTTTCCCCTTTGGGTCAAACGGAGGATCGAACCCCCATGCTTTTACAAGCGGAAAAAGAGAGGGATCGAACGCCCCGTCCGTTTTTGCGGAAAGGGAAAACAAAGCTGAAAAAAGAGAAAATTCTTCTTCCGTTAATTCGATTTCTTCCCCTGCTTTCGCTTGATTGATCCGAAACAAACAAGACGAAGAAAGGTTTACGGAATATTCCTTTTCGATCGATAGCAAAACGCGATCGATCCGTTCGTTTTGTTCGGAGGAAGAACGGTATTCCGCATAGTAAAACGACCCCATGGAAAAGCCGTTTACATATCTCTCCGTATCGTTACAGGCGGCAAATGCGAATAGCAAAGATAAAGCGAGTGCGAATGCCGCGACTTTTTTCATATCAGCGCGAAATCGAACGGAAAATGACGGCGATCGTTCCCGGGCCGCAATGCGTGCCGATCACGGGACCGACCGGGTAACGCTCGATTTTTGCAGAAGGAAGCGCTTCGCGAAGTTTGGCTTCGATCTTATCTCCGCCCTCCTTATTATCGGCATCCAACACGACGATCGGATACTTTTCAAGTTCCGTTCCGAGCGTTTTAACCTTATCCACGAGGAAATTGACGGCTTTATTCGTTCCGGTAACTTTGGAAACGACTTGAAGCTCGCCACCGTCGTTTACATATAAAATCGGTTTTACGGAAAAGAGGGATCCGATCGCTGCCGCAGCCGCGCTGACCCTTCCGCCGCGTTTCAAATGGAATAGATCGTCCACGGCAAAATACTCCGTAAAGGAATTGACGTTCTTTTCAAGATACTCATAAACCTCGTCCGTCGTATGCCCTTCTTGATAATACTTTACGGCATAATAAACTTGAAGCCCCGAGCCCCAACAAATGCTTTTGGTATCGAAACGGCGAAACCTTGCGTTCGGATACTTTTCCCTTAGATCTTTAAGCGCCATTTCCAAATGATTGAAAGTTCCGCTCATTTTGCTCGAAAAAGAAATATAAAGCATATCTTCGCCTTTTTTGAAATAAGGTTCCAATATTTCGGTATAAAGCTGCGCGTTCAAAGCCGAAGTGATCGGCATGGCGCCTGCGCGAACCGCTTTATAAAACGCATTAAAGTCGGTATTTTCGCCCATATCGTAAAAATACTCTTTACCGTTTATCGTGTAAGGCATTTTGATAAGTTCCGCATCCATTTCGGGAAGCATCGTGTACCAAAGCTCGCAGTCCGTATCAAAGAAAATTTTACTCATATTCTCTCCTTTTATTCGCCGAAAAAAACGGCAATATACATTTAATATAATAAATATATTTCCTATATTTGTCAACGATATATAAAAATCGAATACGGAAAGGAAACGAAAAGGAAAGAAAACCGTTCTTTTTCGATAAAATCCAATAAAAAAGCCGTTTGCAAAAAGCAAACGGCATACGTTCGATCCGATGATCAACCGGCGGTTACTTTCGAAGCGCCGGAAGGAAGAGCCGCGTTCCTTTTAGACGAACCGTCATAAGCAGCTTCTCCGTTTACGATCGAAACGGTTGCCAAATAGCCGTCTTTATAAACATACAAATTGCAAGTCGCTTCGGACGCTACTTTCGCCTGCATAGAAACGGTACACTTATTCCCCGCCTTGAAGTAAACGTCCGAAATATCGTCCATATTTTCGCTGAGAAAAACGTTCAAACGCGTTTCGCCTCCGTCTGCGAGAAAGAGATCCCACGTTGTTTTAAGCGAATTTGCCGCGCTTTCCACAGCGCGTTTCTTCGCGCTTGCCACAAAGCCCGAAACAGAAACGCCGACGACCGTGCCGAGAATCGCGATGATCGCGATGACGACGATAAGCTCAACGAGCGTAAAAGCTCTTTTATTCTTCTTAAAATGATAAAACATACGCCTTTACAAATAATCGCCGCTTGATCGGCGGCGATTATTTTCAATTCAAAGTAATCAAATTCAAAATTACGCTTTCGACGCGTTCTTAGCCGCGAGCTTAGCGGAGCCGGACGTAATCGAAACCGTCATTTTATAACCGTCTTTTGCAACGGTGATTTCGCCGGTTGCCGAGGCAGCTTGCGTCGAAGTCGTGGTCGCGCTAATGGTTTTATAAGTAACGGTCAAATCATTGAAGTTATCCAAATTACTGGCAAGATACTCTCCGAGCTTTAAGGAAGAATCGGATTCTGCAACGAATAAGTTCCAAGTCGTAACGACGGAACCCGCCGCAGTCTCAACCGCACGCTTCTTCGCGCTGGTTACGAAACCGGATACGGAAACACCGACGACCGTACCGAGGATCGCGATGATCGCGATAACAACGATAAGCTCAACGAGCGTAAAAGCTTTTTTGTTCTTCTTGAAATTATAAAACATATTCTACCTCCGTTTATTATAGAAAAGTTCTATCGTTATTATATATGGACTTGACCGGTTTGTCAATACCGATTTTCAAAAAAAACCGTATATTACGCCATTTCCGCTTCTTTTTCGAGAGCCACTCTCCTTTGCGGATGAAAGAAATTGATCGTAAGCGCGTTCAAAACGACCGAAACGCTGGATAAGCTCATTGCGATCGCTCCGTATTCGGGCTTTAAACCGAAATGAACGCCGGGAATGTAATAGAGCGCCCCGGAGGCAAGAAATACGCAAACGAGGTTATAGAAGAAAGCCCAAAACAGCCCAAGCTTTATGGTTTTTAATACGCGCGAAGAAAGGTCGATCACGTTGATTACGTCCGTCAGATCTTTTCGCAACAAAACGATGTCGCCCGCTTCCATAGCAACGTCCGATCCGCCTCCCATTGCGATCCCGAGATCGGCGGAAGTCAGCGCGGGCGCGTCGTTTACCCCGTCTCCGACCATAGCAACGAGTTTTTTTTCATCCGTGCGAAAAGAACGAACGATCCTTTCTTTATCGGCGGGAAAAACGTTCGCGATCACTTCGTCCACGCCGACTTCGTTTGCAATGATCTTTGCCGTTT
Source organism: Christensenella sp. UBA4247 (assembly GCA_002395405.1). Taxonomy (GTDB): domain Bacteria; phylum Bacillota; class Clostridia; order Christensenellales; family CAG-1252; genus CAG-1252. Next base: position 1,291 of record DGWX01000075.1, on the reverse strand, counting down.
CCTCGTTGTCACCCGTCAGCATAACGACCTTGATCCCTCTTTTTTTTAGTTCGGCGATCGCGGCTCGAGAACCTTTTTTCACTTCGTCTTTTACGGCAAGAAGCGCCGCGACTTTTCCGTCACGCAAAACGTAGATCGGAGTTTTCCCTTCTTTTGCATAGTCGGACGCACGTGATAAGGAAATGGGATCGGAAAGCGCAAGGTCATTTAGAAAACCTTCGTTTCCGATATGATAAACAGAGCTGCCGAATCTGCCGGTCAGACCTCTGCCGTCCACCGAACGAAAATTTTCGATCTCACCGATCTCACCACCTTGTTCCTTGGAAAAGAAGGAGATCGCCTGCGCAAGAGGATGTTCCGAACGAGATTCAAAGGATAGTAATGCGGAGAGGAGTTCGCCTCGATCCGCTTCCGAAAGAGGATAAAAATCCGTTACTTTCGGTTTGCCTTCCGTGATCGTTCCGGTTTTATCCAAAACAACGATCTTGATTCGACGCGCATTTTCGAGGATCTCAGCGTTTTTGATAAGCAATCCGTTCTCCGCGCCCTTTCCCGTTCCGACCATGATCGCAACCGGCGTTGC
>DGWX01000075.1:0-526 GCA_002395405.1 Christensenella sp. UBA4247 | reverse complement strand
AAAAACGTAACGAGGGAGATTCCGAGAATGATCGGAACGAAAATGCCCGAGATCTTATCCGCCAGCTTAGAGACGGGAGCCTTCGAGGCGCTCGCTTCCTTTACGAGGGCGATGACTTTCGCAATGGAAGAATCTTCGCCGACTTTCGTTGCCCGAATGCGAACGTACCCCGCGGTCAAATAAGAAGAAGAAAAAACTTCGCTACCCTCCTTTTTATAAACCGGCATAGATTCGCCCGTAATATTGGATTCGTCAAACGAGGCGCTTCCGCTTTCGATAACCCCGTCCACGGGAACGCTTTCTCCTTTTTTAACGATTACGACGTCGCCTACCCGAACGTCTTCCGCGGCGATCTCTTCCTCTCCGTTTTCGCGAAGAACAAGGGCGACCTTAGGCGCAAGATCCATCAATTTTCGAACGGCGTTCGTCGTTTTTTTCTTAGAAATCTTTTCGAGATATTTTCCGAGGCTGACGAGAGTTAAGATCATCGAAGCCGCTTCGAAATATAAGGATTCGTGATACGAAA
>DGWX01000016.1 GCA_002395405.1 Christensenella sp. UBA4247 | reverse complement strand
AACGCTCTCGTTCAAATCCCTAACATTAAGTGACAGTAAAAAAGTCGGATAAATCCGACTTTTTCCAAATTGGCGGAGAGATAGGGCGTGACGCGTTAAGAAAACAGCACAGTGCGCTATTTTTAGCCAAAGCGTAAATCGGGGTCCCTGAAAAAACGTAGTTTTTTGGGGGTGAATAAGAAGCTATGCTTCGAGCGTTTGAACCTTTAGGTGAAAATCCCGAAACTCATAGACAAAAAAGCAGGAAACTTCTTCCTGCTTTTTTGGCGGAGAGTTAGGGATTCGCTCTTGCTCCTCAAGCCGCAATACTTTTTAATTTTTTTTATGCGGCTTTCGGAGCGGCGGTCAGCCGCTTGAAAACATCGCACTGTGATGTTTTCATCCCCTTTGGGGTCGCTCTCGTTCAAATCCCTAACGTTAAGTTTGCGTAAAAAAAGCCCGATAAATCGGGCTTTTTTATGTTTTGGCGGAGAGTTAGGGATTTGAACCCTAGTTACCCTTGTGAGGTAAACACGATTTCCAATCGTGCGCCTTCGACCACTCAGCCAACTCTCCAAATGATTATGAACGGTTTCGTTTGCGGCGCAAGGAATGAATAACCCGAATGCAAACGCAACGATTCCGATTGACTGAAAAAATTATAGTATATTTACGTCGTAAATGCAAGTGGAAATTTGTGTTTTTATAAAATATTTTACCTTTCGCGTTTTTATATGGTATAATTCAAAGGAAAGATTGCAATATCTTTCGTAGGCGCGGAGAATGAAGCAAGCGGAAATTCGAGCGCGCGTTAGGAGCGTTAATGAAAAACGGAATCTTTATGGCGATCGTTCTCGCCGTTTGGGGATTTATCAAACTGTTCTTCAAACTCCTGAAATCGGTTATTCAGGTCCTGTCCGGTCTCATTGTTTTTTTGGGGCTGTACATTCCTTTGTTTTACGTTTTTTTCGGACTGATTTTGCTGATTACGACCGACTTTTCTTTCGGAGGAACGGGGACGGATCAGATCCTTTTTTACGTAGGTCTCGGTCTTTCCTGTATTGCGGCTCTGATTATTTCGATTCGCAATTTGCTTGTTCGTCCGATCTCCTCCGTTTTTTCATCCTTCCGTCGAGAAGAGGAGCCGGAACGAAGACGATCTTCTCCCCCCGATCGTCGTTTTCGCAGATACGAAGATGGTGGTGCGCGCGAAGGTTACAGAAGGGAAGACGGCGCATATTTTTACCGTGAAGACGATTCTTACGGAGCTTCTTTGCAAGCGGAGGATCTTCGCCGTGCTTATTCTCGAAACGAATACGGCGATCCATCCGACTTCCGTTCGCAATTCGATCCGCGTTCGCAGCGCTCTTATACGGAACCTTACGCGCCCGAATGGGAGAGTCGAGCGGCGTCAAACGTTCCGATCGAGCGGGAAGAAAGGCCCCTTGTATATTACAGTAAGCGCCGCCCCGGCGTTCTCGTAAAGGAATACGGCGATCGCTTTGAACTGTTTTCGGAGAGCGAGAGCGGCAGACGTTATATAGGAACGGAGTACAAGGACGACTGATATGCGTTTTCTCTCCGACGAAAGATGCCTTCCGAACAACTATCCCGCGGCGGAAACGCCGCATAAAGCCCGCATTTGGGAGCTTGATTTTTTACGCGGTTTTACCATTCTGCTTATGTGGATCGATCATTTTATGTTCGATCTTTGCGTTTATTTTTCCGACGTTTGGACAGGGAAGGGCGGAGCGGCCGCCGCCGTTGCAAAGTTCGCTACGTGCTGGTGGGATCACGGAGAAAGCTGGATCGGACAAACGCGCGACGTAATCCAAATCATTGCGTTATGCGTGTTTTTCGGGCTATGCGGCGGTAGCACGATTTTCAGCCGTGATAACGCCTCTCGCGCGATGAAAACGATGATCGCCGCTTGCGTTATTACTCTCGGAACGTATTTCGCTCTTTTTCTCGAAATCTTGGATGAAGGTTCCGTTATCGTTTTCGGCGTTTTACATATGTTGAGTTTCGCGACGATCCTTGTTTCGGCGGTGTATGCGCTCTCTCGTTTTGCGAAAAAAAGCGATCTTGTATTTATCGTCGTTTGCGCGATTTTGTCCGGAGCGGTGTTTGCCGTTAACGCCGCCTTGAATCGACTCCCGCCCATGCCGAACGACGCTTTGATGTTTTTACACGAGCGCTTTGCTTACGGTATGGTTATGGGCGATTATTTTCCTCTTTTTCCCAATCTCGGAATTGTGTTTGCGGGGGCGGCGATCGTTACGCTTCTTTATTCTTCCGGGAAGTCCTTAATGCCGAAGGCGGACGGGAAATGGAACAAACCTTTCCGCTTTGTCGGGAGACATACGCTTTTGATCGTGATCGTTCATCAGGTATTCAATATGCTTCTTCTTTCCCTCGTTACGGCGGCGTTCGTGGACTTCGGGAATTTCGTTATCTTCTGAGGCGGCGATTCGCGCGTACTATATAAAATTATTTATATATCCGATTACTTTTTTTTGAGGGTTTGCTTCTTTTATACACTTGACAATAATTCGGCGCGGGCTATATACTTATAAACGTTGAAAGTGATCGGAGAAGAGATCTCCGTTTTGGCAAAAGTGCGTTTACAAGGGATAATTTTTATGAAAATCGGTTTTGACAATGCTTTATACGTAAAGAAACAATCGCAAGCGATTATCGAGCGCATCAACAGTTTCGGAGGAAAGCTCTATCTCGAATTCGGGGGAAAACTCTTCGACGATTATCATGCGTCGCGCGTGCTCCCGGGATTCGACGTAAACGCGAAAGTCAAATTACTTCAAAAACTCAAAGACAAAGCCGAGCTCATTATGGCGGTGAATGCGTCCGATCTTCAAAAGAATAAGATCCGCGCGGATATGGGAATCGATTACGGACACGACGTTATGCGTACGATCGACAACATTCGCGCGCTCGGAATTTTCGTCGGAAGCATCGTTATTACGCAATATGAAAACCAACCCGCCGCCGATCTTTTTAAGAAAAAACTCGAACTCAGGGGCGAAAGAGTCTATATCCATACGCGTACCAAAGGGTATCCGACCGACGTAAACACCATCGTTTCCGATGAAGGTTACGGAATGAATCCTTATATCGAAACGAGCCGTCCGCTCGTCGTCGTTACGGCGCCCGGTCCCGGAAGCGGCAAAATGGCGACCTGCCTTTGCCAGCTTTACCACGAAAGCAAAAGAGGGGTCAAGGCGGGTTATGCCAAATTCGAAACGTTTCCGATTTGGAACATACCTTTGAAACATCCCGTCAACGTGGCGTACGAAGCAGCCACCGCCGATTTGAAAGACGTCAATATGATCGATCACTTCCATTTGGAAGCGTACGGTACAAAGACGGTAAATTACAACCGCGATATCGAAGTATTTCCCGTCGTAAAAGCGATCTTGACGAGGATACTCGGCGAATGCAAATATAATTCGCCGACCGATATGGGCGTCAAT
>DGWX01000024.1 GCA_002395405.1 Christensenella sp. UBA4247 | reverse complement strand
GACTGAAGATCGATAAGACGTTTTGCCCTTTCGATCGAAACGCCATCACGAGCCACGATTCTTTCGATCCGTTTTTCCCGACTTGCCGAAACGAACCAAATGAGATCGAACGATATCGGACATAGCGTCATAAGCGGGATTTCGAAAAAAGATATTTTGCAAATTTCCGATTCTTGCATCATTCTTTCAAAGATACGAGAATGCGCAAGCGACATCAGTTTCGCCCTCTCCTTCTCGTTTGAAAAAACGATTTCAGCGAGTTCCTTTTTATTGATACTATCATTATGGACGACCGATGGAAAAGTATTCGCGATTTCTCGTACGTAAGATGGCTCCGTTAAAAGCTGTGCGTTTACTTCGTCCGCTACGATCACTTTCGCTCCAAGCGAGCGCAAAATCGAGCTGACTGCGCTTTTCCCGCTTCCGATCCCGCCGCAAATCGCTATTTTCGCCATTACTTCGCCTCCTTCCAAGTATTACCGCAAGCCACGTTAACAGTAAGAGGAACTCGCAAAGATACAACGTTCTCCATTTCTTCTTTCAATAAGACCGAAACTGCGTTTTCTTCTTCTTTCGGACAATCCAAAATCAGTTCATCGTGTACTTGTAAAATGATTTCGGCTTTCAGATTTTCTTTCTTTAATCGATCGTACACGCGGATCATTGCGAGCTTGATAATATCGGCCGCCATACCTTGAAGCGGCATATTCATAGCGGCACGTTCCCCAAAGCTTCTCAACGCATAATTGGAACTGTTTATTTCCGGCAAGGAGCGTATTCGTCCCATTTCAGTCATAACGTAACCGTGTTCTTTCGCAAAATCGACCGCTTTTTTCATATATTCGCGAATTTTCGGATAGGTATCGAGGTATTTTTCGATGAAAGAGCGAGCTTCCTTTACCGAGCAATTGATATTTTTAGAAAGGCCGAAATCGCTGATGCCGTAAATGATTCCGAAATTGACGGCTTTAGCGTCTCTGCGCATCTTTGGCGTAACGTTTTCTTCCGAAACGCCAAAAACTTTGGCAGCTGTCGAAGCGTGTATATCCACCCCGCGTCGAAACGCGTCGATCAACCCCTCGTCTTGCGAAAAATGCGCCATCAATCTTAATTCGATTTGCGAATAATCCGCCGAAATAAGGACGTTTCCTTCCGAAGGAATAAACGCGCCGCGGATCTCTCTGCCTTCCGCTTCTCGAACGGGAATATTTTGAAGATTGGGTTCGGAGGAAGAAAGCCTTCCCGTCGTGGTAAGCGCTTGATTAAATACGGTATGCACGTATCCTTTTTGATCAATGAGAGATTTCATCGAAACAAGATACGTTGAGATCAATTTAGAGAGAAGTCTGTATCGAAGTATCAAAGGAATAATCGGGTTATCCGATTCCAATTCCGCAAGAACGTCCGCGCTTGTGCTGCGCTTTTTTCCGCTCGGGAGTTTTAATTCGTCATACAGAACATCCGCAAGTTGTTTCGGCGAATTTAGGTTAAATTCGTGTCCGACGAGCGAAAAAATATCACGGGTAATTCCGTTTAACTCGGAAGAATATCGTTCGGCTAAGTCGCTTAATGTTTCTTTATTAACGCGAAATCCGTGTTTTTCCATATCGTACAAAACGACCACGAGCGGTAGCTCGATCTTTTCATACACGCGCATAGAATCCGATTGCACCATCGTTTTTCGCAAAGCGACTTCGAGCGAGATAGATGCGGAAGCCGGGCAATCGACGGAATATTCGTGCGATTCCAGCATATCGCGAACGCTTACATAGCTCTTTCCGCAATCGGCAATATAGGATAAAAGCATCAGATCGTCGGCGGGAAAAGCGTTTTTCGGAGAAACGTCAAGGAGCGAATAAACCTTTTTCAAATCGTAGGTCAAAACGCGCCCGGAGAAAACTCTCAAAAAGGAGACGAGAGCGTCCGTTGCTTGATCGAAAGATAAACTTTCGCCAAAAAGATCTTCCGAAAAACGAACGATATAATTCGTATTACACGAAAAAGCGAATTGCAAGCAATCCTTTTCTATTAAAAAGCAAAACTCCTTTTCCGTTTTGTTTTTTTCAAAGGCATCGGAAAGAGAAGCAAGATCGTTTATCTCGACCGTATCCGCCGTTACTTCATCAACGGTTTCCACTGGTTCGGCAAAGGTAAACCGATCCACGAGCGATTTGAAATCATATCCGATCATCAACTTTTTGGATTCAAAAGGTAATAAAGGAGAAAAAGCAAATGCGGAATAATCGCCTGTTTCGATGGGTGCGTTCGTATCGATGGTAGCGAGCCAATGAGAAAATTCGGCGGATTCACGCCCGTTTTCCAATTTTTCGCGTAGCTTTCCCTTGATTTCGTCAATATGACGATACACATTGTCCAACGTCTCGTATTTGAGAATCAAATCTTTTGCCGTTTTTTCACCCACCCCCGGGACGCCGGGAATATTATCGGACGTATCTCCCATCAAAGATTTCAATTCGATCACGCCTTGCGCCGAAAGATAATTCTCTTTAAGGACTTCGGGCGTATAACGAATTACGTCCGTAATTCCCTTTCGCGTATGTAAAACGGTCGTTTTATCCGAAACAAGCTGCAAAACATCTTTATCGCCGCTTACGATCAGGGTCTCCATCGGACTTTTCGCGGCAAGCGTCCCGATAATATCGTCCGCTTCGAATCCGGGAAGTTCCACAACGCGGATCCCCATCGCCGTTAAAAGTTCTTTCATTGCGGGAACCTGCGCTCTAAGTTCTTCCGGCATCGGGTGACGCTTCGCTTTGTATCCATCGTACTTCAAATGCCTGAAAGTCGGTTGATGTACATCGAACGCGGCGGCAATATGCGTGGGCTTTTCACTCTTCATAAGCTTTGCCAACATAGAGGAAAACCCGAAAAGAGCGCCGGTATATCGACCTTTCGAATCCTGAAGACCGGGAAGCGCATAAAAAGCGCGATTGATCAAGCTGTTACTGTCTAAAAGTAATAATTTCATAATTCAATTATAACCTATTTTTTTACTATAAACAATTATTATTATTTTATAAGGTATTAAATCTCCGTTAAAAGTTGACAATCAAACAATTGAAAATTTATAATTTTAATATGAGTATTTGGGATATAACGAAGAACGTATTACTGTTGCTCGCCGGACTTGGTTGTATGATGTTCGGAATGCAGGTTTTGAGCGACAATCTGACTAAAGCTTCCGGTAAAAAATTGCGAAACGCCCTATCTCGCCTAACGTCAAACAAATTCAAAGGCATTTTTATCGGAGCAACCGTTACCGCTTTGATCCATAGTTCCGCCGCAACAACGGTTATGGTCGTAGGCTTGGTCAATTCGGGCATATTGACCTTAGTCCAAGCAATGTCCATCATTATGGGAGCCAATATCGGAACGACCGTAACCGGTCTTATGCTCTCCCTTCAATCCCTTCCCATAACGCAGTTATTCGCCGCTCTTTCCTTCGTAGGAATTCTGATGACGCTGATTTCGAAAAAACCCTTCGTTCGTATCGTTGCCAATATATTGATCGGATTCGGGCTTCTTTTCGTCGGAATGGCGGTTATGAATTCTTCTATGAGCGGAATAGCCGCGTTGCCGAGCGTAAGCGGAATCTTCGGAAAGATCACCAACCCGCTTTTGCTTCTCATTCTCGGCGCCCTTTTTACCGCAATTATGCAAAGTTCCACAACGATGACCGCGATTCTCCTTGTCCTTGCCACGAGCGGTCTTATCAATCTGCAAAGTGCGATTTATATCGTTCTCGGAATGAACCTCGGAACTTGTGCGACCTCGATCATAGCCTCTATCGGAGCGAACACAAATAGCGTTCGAGCGGCAATGATCCATCTTTCCTTTAACTTGATCGGAACGATTTTGTTCTTCTGCCTTCTCTTTATAACCCCGCTTCGCCATTGGCTTTTGAACAGCGTTCTTTTCGGGAACGATACTTCCAAAATTGCATACAGCATTGCGATCTTCCATGTCGTCTTTAATTTAACAACCACTCTCATACTTTTCCCTTTTATCAATCCGTTTGTAAAAGTTATATCCAAGATCATTCCCGATCGAAAGCCAAAAAACGAAGACGAACAACTTCGTCTTCATTATTTAGACGAACGTTTCCTTGCTACGTCCTCGATCGCCGTAGGAGAGTGCAAACGCGAAATCTGTTATATGGCGGAAAGGGCCTATAAAAATTTCGCATTAGCTATGGACTGCATCATCCAAGTGGATCTCTCTCCCAAAACGGATTTCGATCGCAGGGAGAACAAGATCAATTTCTTAAACAAAGAAATTGCGAAATATTTGGTAAAGCTTTCTTCTTCGAATATCTCGGATGAAGACGAACAAGTGATTGCGACCTACTATCATGCGATCACCGACATCGAACGAATCGGAGATTATGCGGAAAACATTATGGAATACACGCAGCGATTGATCGACGACGGCAGTAAATTCTCCCCTGCGGCCATCGAAGAGCTGAAGGCGATGTTTAATAACATTACGAATCTTTACACAACCTCGATCCAAGCCTTCAACGCCCAAGATCTGAATGCCCTTATGCAAGCGGAGATTTACGAGGAAACCATCGACGAAGCAAAAATCAAACTTTCCGACGCTCATATTGAGCGCTTGGAAGAAAAAGAATGCACGGTTGAGAACGGAACGGTTTTCCTCGCTTTATTAAACGATTTGGAACGTATCGCAGACCATATTTTCAACGTTGCAAAATCCATAAAGGAATATACCCTTCCCTCCCAACAAAAATCCCAAATCATTTCTCATTGAATCGATTGATAAAAAAAACTGCGTACGAATGATCGTACGCAGTTTTTTATTGTAAAAATTCGATTATACACGCGACATATACGTTCCGGTGCGGGTATCCACGCGGATCACGTCGCCTTCATTTACAAACATCGGAACTTGGATCTTGTATCCCGTTTCGAGAGTAGCGGGTTTCGTTCCGGCCTGCGCGGTATCGCCCTTGACCGCAGGCTCGCAAATCGTGATCAAAAGCTCAACGAAGTTAGGCGGTTCAACGGAGAAAGCCTTGTCTTTATAAAAAGAAACGGTAACTTGAGAATTTTCTTTAATAAAGTTCAAAGCGTCGGAAACTTGCTCATAGTTCAAAGGAAGCTGCTCATACGTATCTACATCCATAAAATAGTAAAGCTCGCCATCCGTGTAAAGATATTCCATATTCTTGCGTTCGATATGAGCCGCGTCGAATTTATCCGTCGGGTTGAAGGTGCGCTCGATAACGCCGCCGGAAATAACATCGCGGATCTTTGTGCGAACGAAAGCCGAGCCTTTACCGGGTTTCACGTGCATAAAATCAACGATGACGTACACCTTTCCCTCCATTTCAAAGGTGACGCCTTTTCTGAAATCACCTGCCATAACTGTAGAACCCATAATATCCTCCTAAATTGTAATTATTTCTTTATCCGAACGGTCAATGACCGTAAGTTTTCCGTTTTCGATCGTTGCAAGGCTTTCGATTCGGATCCCGAATTCACCTTGAAGATAGATTCCCGGTTCGATCGTAAATACCGCTCCTTCCGAAAGAACGTCCTTAGAAGAAACGCCGAGATAAGGTGCCTCGTGTATATCGATTCCTACGCCATGCCCAAGCGAATGGGTAAACAAACCGGCAAATTCGCTTTGGTTTATAACACTTCTGGCGGTTTTATCCGCTTCAAAGCAGCTTCGGCCACCGTTCTCGATATATCGAAGCGCCGACTTATGCGCTTCTAAAACGACATCGTACGCCCTTTTCGCGCGATCGGGAACTTCTCCCAAGAAGACCGTTCTCGTAAAATCAGAGCAATATCCACCCAATTTCGCACCGAAATCCATAACAACCGCATCGCCTTTTGCGAGCTTACGCATGGAGGGAACCGCGTGCGGTTTGGCGGCGTTTTCGCCGAAGGCAACGATGGTATCGAACGCCGGGCCGCTCGCGCCTCTCGACAACATTTCAAAAAGCAAGCGATCGGAAACTTCTTTCTCCGTTACGCCTGGTTTCAAGTATTCGAGGATCGCTTCAAATGACGAGTCCACAATCGACTCGGCTTCCTTGATCAAGCGCAATTCTTCGAAAGATTTCGAGAAGCGATCTTTCCGAATCGTTTCATCTAACGGCATAAATCGAGCGGATTTGTTTCCGAAGATCGATTCGAAAAGAGACAAGCTCATATTCTCTTTTTCGATCCAAACAGTCGAAGCGGAAACCAGTTTCTCGCGTAAAAAATCGATTTGTTCGGAACGAGAAAGAATAACGGGGATAAAACTCGGTTTAAGCCCTTTTGCTTCGATCTCGTAACGGGAATCGGTGACATAATACCGAGAATCATTCGAAATCAAAATAAAGGCGTCAGAGTTTTGCAAACCGCTATAATAAAACAAATTCGACGGGGAAGTTATTAAAGCGGGCTGCAACGACGATACGAGCTTTTCGTTCACCATAAATCAATTATAACTTAAATAAGGCGTTATTGCAAGTATTTATTATCGTCAGAAAGGTGCTTAAAGTAAAGGTTTTTCATCGTTTTTGCGTCCAAAGATTGCGTTCCTGCCGATTCGGAAAGAACCCAAGGTTCGAGTTTATATTCGGAAAGCAAAATCGCAAGCGGCTCGAATTCCGGACCGTAAACGTTGTCTTCAAACGTCAAATGACGAATTTCGCCCCCCTTTCCGTACTCGATCTTTGAAAAATGAATATGCATTTTCTTTACTTTTTCTTCACCGACGCCATCGATCAATAAATCGAGAACCCGCTTATAATCGTCGTATGACTTCAACCCGCCCTGCGTTCTTGCGTTCAAATGACCGAAATCCACGCACGGAATTACGTTTTCGGCAATTCTGCAAATTTCAATGATTTCATCGAGATCACCGAGTTGATTGATTTTTCCCATCGTTTCGGCGGCAACGAGAGCCCAGTCGTATTTTTCCGCGTAAAAAATATCCATAAAACGCTCAAAAGCGTTTAACAGCCGATTCATTGCATCACGTCTGTCGTACTTTAACGGTGATCCGGGATGAAAAACGACTCGATTTCCTCCGAAAAGTCGAAGCGCGTCCAAGGAAGAAAACAGATAGCCGAACGTTGCTTCGCGTTTTTGAGGATCATCCGTTGCAAAATTGATAAAATAAGGCGCGTGTACGCTGATCCCGAGATCATTTTCCGCGAATTCCTTCCCTATCTTCCTTGCGGTTTCTTCGCTGATACGAACGCCACGCCCGAAAGAATACTCAAAGATATCCAAGCCGCATTCTTTTAAAAAGCGCGGAACTTCGACCGTATGCGAATATCCGTGCGCAAGAAAAGCATCGTCCGTTCCGGATGGTCCGAATTTAATCATAGTTTCTCCTTTTTTCAACGTCATTCTCGATCGTTTTCATAAGCGTTTCGACGCTATCGAACCGAATCAATTCTCGATCAAATGCAAGAAATTCGATTGTTACTTCCTTTCCGTAGGCATTTCCGTTATATGACAGCAAATGCGTCTCGATATTTTCTTTAAAATCTCCGAAAGTCGGATGCGGCCCGACGTTCGTTACGGAAGCATATCTCTCTCCGTCCAAAATCGTATCGGTAAAATAAACGCCGAATTTCAAGGGAGAAGAAAGCCCGTTCAGATTGATGGTCGGGTATCCGATTTTAGAGCCGTCTTTACGTCCGGTGGAAACGATTCCGGATACAGCGTAGTTCCGTCCGAGGAAGCGCGCAGCCTTGTCCGGTTTCCCTTCTTGAAGCATTTTTTTTATTTGACCCGTTCCGATTTTTTCCCGACCGTCAGACAATAATGGAATAACGCTGTTTTCTCCATAAGGAAATGCTTTGACAAGCGTTTTTGCGCCGCCCTGTCCGTTTTGCCCGAAAGTATAATCTTCACCGCAAACAACCCCTCGAACGTCCAAACGAGCCTTTAAGAAGGAAATAAACGATTCGGGCGAAAGAGAGAGAAACGCGGCGTCAGCGTCCAGGTAAAAAAGATAATCGACTCCGAGTTTTTCAATTTCTTTTACTCTTTCATCAAAGGAAAATAACGGCTTCTTATTCGATCCGAATAATTCGAAAATATTATTGCGAAAAGTAAAAACGGCACTTTTAACGGCAAGAGAGCGTGCGGTCTCAACCGCAGATTGAATTACCTTCTTATGCCCAATATGAACGCAATCGAAAAAACCGAGCGCCAGAACGCAAGAAATCTTATTGTTTAAATCCGATATATTTATCGTTCTCATAAGTCTCTTGCCACAATTTTCAATTCGCCGGATATGATTTGACCGATTGCATAAAAACGTTCTTTGAGATAAACGGTTACGAAGCAATCGGGCAGATCGACAACAAGAGGAACGCCGTTCAGAAGTTTTTTTTCGTGTTCCTCAAAGTAATCAAGCCGAGGGAATTTTTTACCAAACTCTTCGAGCGAAACGAATCCGTTCGAAAGATCCTTTTCCACGTCTTCAAGAGAGACTGCGTCACAAATTCGAAAATCACCGTTTTCGATTCTTTCCAAAAAACTCATATATGCCGGATAACCGAGCGCATTTCCGATATCTCGGCACAAAGATCGAACGTAAGTTCCTCCGGAACAGCGAACGCGAAACTTAAAAGAGTTAAAAGACGGCTTCTCGATCAGTTCAATGGAATAGATCGTAACACAGCAGGCTTTTAAGGGAGCGTCTTGCCCTTTCAATGCGAGTTTGTAGGCTCGAACTCCTCCAACGCTTTTTGCGCTGTATTGCGGCGGAATTTGCATGATTTCACCTATAAACGCCTTCGACGCGTCTATGAATTCGGCTTCGGAAACACCGAGATACGCCTTCGTGCTTACGATTTTTCCGGCTCGATCAAGAGTGTCGGTTTGTTCTCCTAATACAACGATCGCTTCGTACGTTTTCGTTTTTTGCAAAAAATAATCAAACAACTTCGTTGCCGAACCGACGGCAACGCCGAGAAGACCGGATGCAAGCGGGTCTAACGTTCCCAAATGCCCTACTTTCATCTTGACGCCCGTCTTATTACGAAGCATTCCACGCAAACGAACCACGAGATGGCTGCTTGAAATACCTTCCGGTTTCAGGAGGTTATAAAAGCCGTTCATAGATTATCTTTACAAACTTTCAAAACGTCGTCTATCACGTTGCCGAGAAACCCGTTCATCATAAAACCCGCTGCGTTTTTATGACCACCGCCTCCGAAAGCACCTGCGATCTCGCTTGCGTCCGCTTTCTTCCCCGTTCGAACGCTGAGTTTATAAGAATGCGGTTTAACTTCCGTTATGGAAACGGCAATCTCCACTCCGGAAATGTTGATCAATTCGTTTACGATATTCGAGGAATCCGCGGAAGTCGTTCCCGTTGCTTCAAAATCTTCTTTTTCGAAAGTTATCACACCGATCTTATCGTTTTCAAAAAACTGAGCTTTACCGATCGCCCGCGCTTTCAGCTTAAAAACGGGAAGTCGGATCTCTTTATAAAAAACGTAAGAAATATCGGAATTATTAACTCCGAAACGCAACAGTTCGGAAGCGATCCGAAGCGTCCGTTCGCCCGTATTCGAAAAGCTGAAATTACCCGTGTCCGTTACGAGCGCGGTATATAAAAGCGTTGCGATATGAGAGTCTATCAGCGAGGCGTCTATCTTCACGATCAATGAATAGATCAATTCCGCCGTTGCACCGGCAAAAGATTCAACGTAATTTACCTTCGCAAAATTATCCGTTTGTTTATGGTGATCGATACAAAGCGTAGTAAAACCATTCTTAAAAAGCGAGTAATAAGAGCCTACCCGATTTCGATCCCCGCAATCGATCGCGGCGCAAAGATCGTATCGATCGATGGATCTATCCCTGTTTACAAGTTCCGATTTGAAAACGCGATCAACGCCGTTTTTCATTTCTCCGTCACAGAAAACGTGTACGGTCTTTCCGAGTTTATCCAAAGATAGTTTCAGAGCAAGTGCGGAACAAATCGTATCGCAATCAGGGTTTATATGACAAAAAAGCGCGATTGTTTTCGCACTTTTAATTGTCTGAATTGCTTCCGTCATTCCCATTTTCTTCACCGTATCCTTTGCTTTCATTTTCTCTCGTGCTTTCCATAGCCCGATTGATTTTTTCAGTCAAATCGATCGCATTATTCAACGATTCGTCTTTAATAATTCGAAGATAAGGAACGATTCTCATCTTTACGCGTTGCTTTAATAAGTTGCGAATATGTCCCGTACAGCCGTTCAAGGCTTCGAACGTCTGTTCCTCCTTCGATGGGTCACCGAAGTAACTGATAAAAACGCGTGCGTGCGAAAGATCGTCGCTGGTTTGAACTTCCATTACGGTAAGCATTCCGCAGATTCTCGGATCATTCAGTTCGTATTGAAGGATCCGAGATAACTGTTTCAATAGCTCGGAATTGATGCGCTCGATATTCATCAGTCGGTGATCTCCTCCATAACGAAACATTCGATAACGTCGCCGACTTTAATATCGTTGTAATTCTCGATTCCGACGCCGCATTCAAATCCGGAAAGCACTTCTTTAACGTCATCCTTCAATCTCTTTAAGGAAGAAACTTTGTTTTCCGTAATAACAACGTTATCGCGAAGAAGTCTTAAGCTCGCGTTCTTTTCAAGTTTACCCTCAACGACGCGGCAACCTGCGATCGTTCCTACGCCGCTGATTTTGAAGGTATCGCGAACTTCCGCCCTACCGAGGATCGTCTCTTGAAATTTCGGCGCAAGCATACCTTTTAAGGCGAGCGTAATATCGTTGATGACGTCGTAAATGATCCTATAATTGCGAATATCAACGCCGTATTTTGCGGCAGCCGCCTTAGAATTCGCGTCCGGGCGAACGTTAAATCCGATAATGATCGCCGAAGAAGTGCTTGCGAGAACAACGTCAGATTCCGTAATCGCGCCAACGCCGCGATGTACCACTTTCACTTTGACTTCATCGTTGCTGAGCTTTAACAGTTCCTGAACAAGCGCTTCGACAGATCCTTGCACGTCCGCTTTTACGATCAAATTCAGCTCTTTCAGCTTGCCTTCGCTGATTTGAGCGAACAAATCTTCCAAATTGGGTTTATTGGAAGCGTCCTCCTCCGCTCTGTCTTTGATCTTACGTTCTTCCGCAATTCGGCGAGCGAGTTTTTCATCCGAAACAACGAGCATTTTATCACCCGCGGACGGAACTTCGTCAAATCCGAGAACGGAAACCGGAGTCGAGGGACCCGCCGCTTTGACAAGCTTGGATTTGTCGTTGATCATAGATTTAACCCTTCCGCAAACGGAACCGGCAACCATAAAGTCTCCGACTTTTAACGTTCCGTTCTGAACAAGAACCGTAGCGATCGGACCTGAGCCCTTGTCGAGTCTCGCTTCAATGATCGTACCTCTCGCGCTCTTTTTCCTGTTCGCTCTCAAATTGTTCACTTCCGCAACAAGCAATATATTGTCCAAAAGTGCGTCAACTCCGGCGCCCGTTTTCGCGGAAACGGGACAGCAAATAACGTCGCCACCCCATTCTTCGATCACAAGTCCGTTCGAAGAAAGTTCAACTTTTACTTTTTCAATATCCGCACCCGGTTTATCGATTTTGTTGATCGCAACGATAATCGGAACGTTTGCGGCTTTCGCGTGATTGATCGCTTCCACCGTTTGCGGCATGATTCCGTCGTCCGCAGCGACAACGATGATCGCAATATCCGTAACCATTGCACCGCGCGCACGCATCGAAGTAAACGCTTCGTGGCCCGGGGTATCTATAAAGGTAAGCATTTCACCCTTATTCTCGATGGTATAAGCTCCGATATGCTGCGTAATTCCGCCAGCTTCTTTTTCCGCGATATGCGAATTACGAATATAATCGAGAAGAGAAGTTTTACCGTGGTCAACGTGTCCCATGATCGTAATGATCGGCGCGCGTTTTTCGGTATCTTCGCCTTCTTCATCTTCCGTCGAGATCAATTCTTCGAGCTTATCTTCCGCAGTCTTATCCGCTTTGAGTTCAAGCTCGATGCCGTAGTTTGCCGCAACGAGTTCCGCGACGTCATAGCTTATCGAGTCGTTGATCGTTTTCATAATGCCTTCGAGAACAAGCTTACGCATAATATCCGCGATCGGCTTTCCGATCTTTTCGGAAAGAAGTTTGATAGGCACGGGATCCACGTTAATAACCGCTTTTTCGATCGGCGCCTGCGTCACGACGGGTGCTTGTTTTTGGTATTTTTTGCTCTTAAAACGCCTTGCGATCTCGCTATCGTCAATTTCAGCGCCGTTTTCGAGTTCGCGTCTTAAAATGCTGCGTTTATTACCCGATTTTTTGTCTTCATATGAAGTATTGTTTTTCTCAAACGGTTTTTTACCGCCTTTTCCTCTTCCGTTTTGCGGCGCGGGAAATGCCGGCTTATCCTTATCCGAAAAGCCACCGAATCCGCCTCCGAAAAAGTTCGATCCGTTATTTGCTCCATAAGGACGCTGACCGCCGTAAGCGGGCCTTTGCGCATTCCTACCGATCCCTCTTTCGCTTTCGGGGATATAAACGATCGGCTTAAATTTGCGCGGTTCGGGAACGTCCGGGCGTAATGGATTGCGCTCGGGAGCTTTCGGCGCCTCGGGTGCGATTTCTTCTTTAACAGGTTCTTCTTTCTTTTCAATTTCAGGTTCTTTCGAAGGTTCTTGGGGAGATTCGATCGGTTCTTCCGCAATATGGCTATTCGCCTGAATTTCCGGGATCAAATCTTCTTTTACTTCTTCTACCGATTCCGATTGCATTTCGATTTCGGCGGAAACGTCCGTGTTTTCTTCTTCCTCGATTAAGCGCTGCTCTTCCCTCTTCAATTCAGCTTCGATGAAATTCTCTCTGATTTCATTGATCGCGTTCAAAAGATCTTCGGCGCGCCTACGGGCGTCCTTTATTTCCGAAGTAAGGGCGCGAAACCTTGTTTTATCGAGCTCGGTAAGAGCGTTAATATTGCCCAAGGCTTCTTTATTCGTTTCACTCATCGATAACTACCTCCGATAGTTTGTTTAATTCGTTTCGAGCAGCGGCTGCGAGATTCAAGTCCGTGAGACCGATGCATTTGATTTTTCTTCCCCCGAGCAATTCAGAAAGCAGATTATTCGGCAACGTAGCGACGGGGACTCTAGATATTTCAGCATAAGCTCGTATCTTGGACATCGAGCTTCTTCCAAGATCGGATGAAATAAGGATCAATTTGATCTTCGACCTTGTTTCAATAACTTTTTCGTAACCGATCACAATCTTTCCCGATCGATACGAAAACCCGATATAGGAAAATAATTTATTGTTTTCCGGCGTCATAATCGGCGATCAATCCTGCGTAAACGTCTTCGGATATAAACATCTTAAACGTTTTGTTCAGCATTTTTGACTTAGCGCATTTTTTAACGCAATCGGGATTATCGCAAACGTAAGCGCCTCTTCCCGACCTTTTCCCCGTTCGATCGAGTACGATATCGCCTTCGGGCGTTCTAACAAATCGAATCAGATCTTTCTTATCGAAAAGACCGCGGCAGGAAACGCACATACGCTTGGGAGTCGTTTTCATATTATTCCTCCGAATTCTCCATTCCTTCCAAAATAGAAGAATACGGTTTTACGTCGATTTTCCATTCCGTCAGCTTCGCGGCGAGTCGAGCGTTTTGACCTTCTCTTCCGATGGCAAGAGAAAGCATGCTGTCGTTTACGATGACTCTTGCGGAATGCTCGTCGTCGTTTACGTGGACCTGCACGGCTTTTGCCGGGCTGATAGCGCGCGCAATAAATTCCAAGGGATCCGCGCACCAATTGATTACGTCGATCCTTTCGCCATTCAGTTCTTGAACGATGACGTTGATCCTGCTGCCTTTCGGTCCGATACAAGCGCCTACGGCGTCCACGTTCGGATCTTCGGAATAAACGGCGATCTTCGTACGGAAACCGGCTTCGCGAACGATACGTTTGATCGTGACAAGCCCGCTTTTAACCTCGGGAACGTCCATTTCGAACAAGCGGCGAACGAAATCGGGATGCGCGCGAGAAACGATGACTTGCGGCGAACGGGTATTCGTCGTAAGGCGTCGAACGAGAACTTTGATCATATCGCCCACGTTATATCTTTCAAAACGAATCTGCTCGGAAACGGGCATAATGCCTTCCATTTGCGTGGGAAGGATCTCCACATAAACGCTGGACGGCTCCACGCGTCTGACGATCGCGTTTACGATCTCGCCTTCTTTTTGGCTCATTTCGTCAAAAATTTGATCTTTCTTGATGTCCGTTAATCTTTGTACGATAACCTGCCTCGCGGTTTGCGCCGCGATACGGGAAAAATTTTTAGGCGTGATCTCTTGAGATATCGTATCGCCTATTTTATAGCTGGGTTTGATCTTTTTCGCCTCTTCGAGAGAAATTTCTTTTTCTTCGTCCGTTACTTCGTCCACGATCGTGCGATAAGCAAAAACTCTGATTTTATTTTGTTCGGGAGTCAGTTTTACCTCAATGGCGGCACTATCTCCGTACTCTTTCTTATAAGCAGAGCTGAGTCCTGCCTCAAGAGAGGCGATAAACTCTTGTTTATCGATTCTTTTTTCCTTTTCAAGCTCGTCGAGCGCCGCAAAAAAATCTTTATTGATCATATTTCCTCCTAAAATGTGATATAGGGCTTCGCCACCGCAATATCTTTAATTGATATTTCCAAATCGCCTTCTTTTTCTTCCAGCGATATTTTTCCGTCATTGTATTTTTTAAGCACGCCCACATGCCTTTTCAAGCCTTTGATCGGGGCATAAAGCGATACTTCGATCTCCGTTCCGATCTTTCTTTGATAATCCTTTTCGGATTTCAAAGGGCGGTCAAGTCCGGGAGAAGAAACGTTCAAAACGTAAGGTGCACCCGCTGTCGGATCCAATTCATCGATCGGTTGATCGATCGCGTTTGCTACGATCTCCGTATCGTCCAAACTGATGCCGCCCGGTTTATCGGTATCGATAAAAACGGTCAAGTGCATACTGTCGTGCTGCTTTTTGTAAGTAACTTCAACAAGCTCGTATCCGAGAGAAGTTAAAATCGGTTCAACGAGTTCCGAAACGCTTTCTTTAACGGACATATTCCTCCGAAAAAGTGCCATCTAAATTAAAAAGTGAGCCGATCAAGCCCACTTTTACGAAAAAAGCACCTTTACGCATATTATTATAACATAGAGAATACTTTTATACAAGCGATTTATTCACTTTTTTCGGCTTTGACTTTTGCCGCCTAATTCTCGGAAGAAAGAATGCCTTTTGCAATATTGATCGCCTCTTCGAGCGCGCTCTCCTTTCGCGCTTCGTCGCCGTTTGCGGAATAAGACGAAACCGATCGAGATTCATTGTCAAACAAATAACGAAGAGGTTTTGCGGTTTGATTCAGAAGATCCAATACGAACTGAGGATTAACGGCAACGAGAATTTTTCCGGAAGCAAACTTAATAAGATCGGGAATGATCGTGGAAAGACGAGGAGAAGCATACCCTTTCTCATTTGCAAAAGCCGCCCTATCGCTTTTTTCGGTAAAGGCGACTTTCAAATAGGAATGAACGTATTCGCGGATCTTCGACCCTTCCAATGACACCATTGCGATCTCGTAAGGGACGAAAGCTCGTTCGGTTTTGATGGCTCTGATCGCAACGGTTACGGTCGGAGCAACGGAAGGTGACGCGCTCTTTTGGATCGGATCACCCATATCGAATCGAATTTGACTGTATATCTCTTCCTCATACTGTTTCGGCTCCAAAACCGTATAATGTTCAGGGGGCGATAACGGTTTCGTTTGTTCGTGGATCAACGCATAAGGTACGGTACAAAGCGCGATCGAGCGCGCATACATACTGAATGAAGATTTATCATCACGACTGTTTACTCTGCCTCGACAAACAACGTCCACCCCATTTTGCAAAAGAGGGATTTCCCCGTCTATATTTACAAAGACGTTGAGAAAACCCGTCGTATCGCTGATACTGAACGTATAATAATGCGTATAAAAGCGTTTACCCTCCACACGTTTACTTTCGTCTCGCGTGTAATACTTTAAGAAAGACACTTTTCCGCAACAAACTACGTCTTGCCCTTCTCCTTTGAGCGTTGCGATATGTACCGCGGGAGACAAAAGCTCGCTCTCCTTTCCGAAAATGCTCTTTTTGTTCGTAACTTGAACGGTTCTTCCGTATCGCTGGCGAGCGACGGTTTCGTTTTTGATTTCAAGATCGTCGTCCGCGACGATGTTAAAGGTGATCTCCGATTCAAAAGCGAATTTTTCCGAAATGAAAGATTTCAACCGATTTTCAAAAGAGACCGTTTCCATGTATCGGTGCAAATTTTCGGCGATCGGAAAATCTACGTATAATTTGTCTTCTATCCTGACCTTGACGCGCGAAAAATCCGTGTTTGCACTGATCAACGGAAAAAATTTCTCCATAAATTCGATAAACGAAGACTTGAAATTCTCTTCCGTTACAATGATTTTTTCAAATTTACAATAAACGGAGTAAGCCCCGCCCAGAGCCTTTTTTACCGTTTCTTTGATACATTCCACGTCCTTTGAATTGAAGGAATAATCAAATACGTCCTCCGGCATTAAAAATACGATATTCGCACGTTTATCCGAAGGCGAAATATCGACTTTTCCGAGGCGCAAATAAGAATATTTGCCGTCAAACTCATTAGAAAGAAGCGTCAAAATGTCAGTCACGGCAATCCTCCTCGATAAAACGCATCAAAACGTCCAAGATACGTTCGTTCGGAACGATTTGGAGAATTTTTCCGCCTTTAATGATCGCCGATTTTTCTTTTCCGCCGGCAACTCCGACGTCTGCGTGCGCGCCTTCCCCCACTCCGTTTACGACGCACCCCATCACCGCGACCGTGTAAGGCTTCGTAATGGATTTCGTAAGCTCTTTGATCCTTTCGGAAAGAGAAAGAACGTCGATTTCGGTTCTGGCGCAAGTCGGGCAGGAAATAACGTTTACGAAATTTTTTCTTTTTCCGATCGCTTTCAAAAGGTTGTCCGCAGCATAAACTTCGTTTACCGGGTCACCCGTCAAAGAAACACGGATCGTTTCTCCGATCCCATCCAGTAAAAGCGCGCCGATCCCGGCATACGATTTTGCAAGCGCGATTTCGCCGCCACCCGCTTCGGTTACACCGACGTGTAAAGGATAATCGCTCGCCTTACGGATCAAACGATACGCTTCCACGTTCATTTGAACGGAAGAACATTTTGCTGAGATCACGATATCGTAAAACCCGAATTTTTCAAGTAATTTGACGTTATTCAATGCGCTCTCCGCAAGAGCCTTCGCACCGTAACCATATGCGTTCGTCAATTCTTTTTCGAGCGATCCGCCGTTTACGCCTACGCGAATGGGGATCGAATGCGCTTTTGCGGCGTCCACGACAGCACGAACAGCTTTTTCCGATCCGATGTTCGAGGGATTGATCCGAACTTTGTCCACGCCGTTTTCAATAGCCGCGATCGCGAGTTTGTAATCAAAATGAATATCCGCAACGAGAGGAACGTCGGTTTTCGAACGAATAACGGAAATCGCTTTGGCGGCCGCTTCGTCGTTTACGCTCAAACGAACGATATCGGCACCGGCATTATGCAATGCGGAGATTTGGGCGAGAGTTTCGTCCGCATTCGAAGTCTTTGTGTTCGTCATGGATTGAACGGACACCGGCGCTTCCCCGCCGATATAAACGTTTCTTACCTTTACACTTTTCGTCATACGCTAAAACAAATTCGCGATCGTTCCCAAGTTCAGTATATCGCATAGGATCGCAAAAGCAAAGAGAATAATGATCCCGACCGTATGAATGATCGCTTCGACTTTGCGATTGATCGGCTTCCCGAATATCCATTCGATCAACACGAACACAACGTGCGCCCCGTCGAGAGCGGGAAACGGAAGCGCGTTCATTAGCGCTACGCTCGCGCTCATGATACCAAACATCAAAAGGACGCCGCGGAATCCGAGAGTCATCGTTACTTTTCCCATCGCGGCAACGCTCGTTACCGTCCCTCCGACGGAGCCTTTTAATCCGACCGCACCCGTAAACAAACCACCGATCGTTTTGAAAGTTAAAACGACGAGTTGCCCGATGAAAACAAAACTTCTGAGAAAAGCTTCCCACACGTTCATTCGATAATAATCGTATCCGATGTTGATACCGAACCCGTAATAGGTTTCCGATTTTTCTTCTCCGTTCTCGTCTTTTACCTTGGATACAAAATCACCCTTATAAACGGAAATATCCGTCTTTTTACCGTTTCTTATAACGGTAACCGTCGCTTCTTCTCCGCTTTTCGAAAGCAAAGAAGAAACATTCGTATCTATGACGGAATACACGTTTTTTCCGTTTACTTGATAGAGCACATCTCCTTCTTCGAAGTTTTGGATCACGGCACCGGAAGCTTCATTCAGCGAAACGACTTTCGGAAGCGTATAGCCGTAAGTGGAAAAAAGGATCGTCAGAATCAAAACGGCGGAAACAAAGTTAAACGTTACGCCGGCAAGCAAAACGAGGATCCTTTTCCAAGGTTTTTGGCTATTGAAAGATCCTTCTACGGCGCTATCGGAATCTTCACCTTCGAATGCGCAAAAGCCTCCGAGCGGAACCGCCCGAATGGAAAAAACTTCACCTGTTTTTTTGTTTTTACGCGAAAAGAGTTTGGGACCGAATCCGATCGCAAACTCGTTGATTTTAAATTTTAAGAGTTTTCCGACAAGGTAATGCCCCGATTCGTGAACCGTGATCATAACCATCAACGCGATGATCGCAATCAGGATCGATAGAACAATTTCCGCCGCTTTACTCATTGCACAAAGGATCATACTTTACCCCACATGCTTTCAGTATATTTTTTAACTTCTTCGTTTATGTAAAAAACGTCTTGCAACGAATACTCGCCGCCAAGATCGGAAAAATGCGAGCAAACGGACGCAAGAGAGCGATAAATGTCGGAAAACTTGATCTTTTTTTGCAAGTATAACGGAACGAGAACTTCGTCTGCGCTCATAAAACATGCACCGGAAAGTCCGCCCTTCTTTGCGATCTCACGCGCGAGATAAAAACAAGGATATCGGTCCGGATCGATCCGGGAAAAAGAAAGATTCATTTCCAAGGGGAGCCTTTTTACCGGCGTTTTATGGCGATCCGGGTATGAAAAGGCGTAAGCAATGGGAAGTCGCATATCGGGTTCCGCAAGCTCCGCCACGACCGATCCGTCTTGGAAACGAACCATCGAATGCACGATGGATTCACGGTGTAATACCGTTTCGATCCTATCGATCGGAATTTGGAACAAATGCATCGCCTCGATGACTTCAAAGCCTTTGTTTACCATCGTTGCGCAATCGACCGTGATCTTTTTCCCCATATTCCAATTTGGATGATCCAAGGAATGCAAAGGATCGATCGAATCGATCTCGCTGATCGGAACGTCGCGAAAAGCTCCGCCGCTAGACGTAATGATCAAAGTATCCACGTCTTGTTTTTTACCGGATTGCAAGCATTGGAAGATCGCGGAATGCTCGCTATCCACGGGGATAATTTCCGAATTGAGTTCCTTAGCTCGTTTCATGACGAATTCTCCGCCGCAAACGAGCATTTCTTTATTCGATAGAGCGATTCGAGCGCCTTTTTCAAGCGCGATCAAAGTCGGTTTTAATGCCGAAATTCCGACCACGGAATTCAGAAAAACATCGTATTCCGCCTCTTTCGCGCCCCTTTCAAGCGCGTCTTCCCCTTGAAAAACAAGGCACGGATAACTGAGATCCTTCGCAGAGAAGGCATCCGCTCCCGAATAGCAAAGAACCGGAATGCGGAATTCTTCCGCAAGTCGAATCAAATTCTTTTTATCGCTGTGAGCGGAAGCGAGCGTTATTCTATATTCGCCTGCGCTTTCGCGAATAACGCTAACGGCTTGTCCGCCGATCGAACCGGTAATTCCGAGAATCGCGATCTTTTTCATAAGGCAACGACTCCGTTATAGATAACGAAAAAGATAAAAACGGCAGGCGCGACAAACAAGAGGCTGTCAAGTCGATCCATGACCCCTCCATGCCCCGGAAAAATCTTTCCGAAATCCTTTATGCTCATTTTACGTTTCAAATGAGACGCCGCAAGGTCTCCGAATACGGCAAGCGTCGTACAAATCAAGGCAAAAACCAAATATACGGGAACAGAAACATAAATATGATCAAAAATGCGAGTCAATCCAACGTTCGGAAAGGCGTCAAAGACGCGAAAAACGTCAAAAAGGAGCAAAACGACGGTTGCGCCGAGCAAACCTCCGAAATATGCACCGTAAGCGCCGGCAACGGTTTTTTTCGGGCTGACGTCTTCGATCAGCTTCTTTTTACCGAAAAGCATTCCGGAAAAAAGCGCAAAAGCGTCCGAAAAAAGAGTAACGAAAAGAATATAAAAGATCGCGAGTAAATTCCCGTAATCGCGATTGATCAGAATAAACAGCGAGCATAAAAGAAGAGGATAGATCAAAACGAGAAGCGTATATAATACATCTTTTAATTCATATTTTTTACGCTCGATCACAAAATCGGCAAGTAAAACGATGATCGACGCGGAAAAAGCCGCAAGGATCCCTACTCCGCCAAAGAACCAAAAAGCGGGATAGAACAGCGCTCCGTACACAAAGAGCGAGATCGGCATCGCGTTAAAGCCGCTCTTTTTCCCTACCGAAATCATCTCGAAACAGCCTATTCCCATAAAAGAAACAAAAAGAACGTCGGCGAACGCGATATGGATCGTACGAAGATACAAAAGAAAGAAAAGCGCAATTGCGATGAGTACGATCGCAGTAACGTTACGTTTTAGCATTTTTGTCCTCCAAGCCACCGAACTTGCGAGAGCGTGATTCGAACTCTTCGATACATTTGATCAATGTTTTTTTGTTAAAATCGGGCCATAAAACCTTAGTAAAAAGGAGTTCGGCATACGCGCTTTGCAGTAAGAGGAAGTTACTGAGGCGAACCTCTCCACCCGTTCGTATAACGAGATCGGGAAAAGGCGCGACTTTCGTATAGAGTTCCTCGGCGATCTGCTCTTTCGTAACCGAAGTGATCCCTTTCGAAAGCAATCGATTCACTGCCTGTGTTATTTCTTCCCAGCTCCCGTAATTCATTCCGATCAGAATCGTCAGACCGGTATTCCCTTCCGTTTCTTTCATAATGCGAAGCGCGTTCTCGGAAACGTCGGTAGGAAGTTCCGAAAGATTTCCGATAAAAACGATCCTATAACTTTTATCACGATATTGATCGATCTCGTCAAAAAAGCGTCTGAACATATCGAAAAGATAGTCAACTTCATCTTTCGGACGATTCCAATTTTCGGTAGAAAAAGCATAAAACGTAACGAATTTCACCCCGATCTCCGCACAATTTCGAATCGTGCGTTTCAAGGCCTCCGTTCCCATTTTATGCCCGTACTTTCTCGGCAAATGGCGGCGTTCCGCCCACCTGCCGTTTCCATCCATGATAAAAGCTATATGCTCGGGAATCATTCAACCTCCGATTATACGCTCAAAATTTCGCTTTCCTTTTCCTTGAAGGCTTTATCGATCTCCGCCGTGTAATCATTCAAGATTTTATCCACGTCTTTCTCGAGAGACTTAACGTCATCT
This sequence comes from Christensenella sp. UBA4247, assembly GCA_002395405.1. Lineage (GTDB taxonomy): Bacteria > Bacillota > Clostridia > Christensenellales > CAG-1252 > CAG-1252. The sequence goes on along the minus strand of DGWX01000024.1, from coordinate 34,283 downwards.
TCCGTGATCAGCGAATCTTTTTTGAGCTTTTTGAGACCTTCGTTTGCATCGCGCCTATGATTGCGCAAAGCAACTTTCGCGTTCTCGGTAGTTTGTTTAAGCTCTTTTACAAGCGCTTGACGGCGCTCTTCCGTCAAATCCGGGAAAACGAGACGAATAACCTTGCCATCGTTGTTCGGCGTAATACCTACGTTCGCGTCGATTATTGCCTTTTCAGCGGCTTTTAATGCGCTGTTATCCCAAATAGAAACTACGATCATTTTCGCTTCCGGGACGGAAATGCTGCCCATTTGATTGAGAGGCGTGGGGGTTCCGTAATAATCCACCATAACTTTATCGAGGATATGAGGATTCGCCCTTCCGGCTCTGATATTCAAAATGTGCGTTTTATAAGAATCAACCGCCTTTTTCAGCGAGCTCTCGTACGAATCCAAAAGCTCTAAAACTTCCATTATATCGTATGACATATTTTTTACTCCCGTTCCATAATTTATTATTTTACCATATTTTGGCAATCAAATCAAGATATCGCCTTATTGGATCAAGGTTCCGATCTTTTTACCCTGAACCGCTTTCAAAATACTGCCTTCGTCTTTCAGTCCGAAAACGATAAGCGGGATCTTGTTATCCATACAAAGCGACGCGGCTGTATAGTCCATAACTCCGAGATGGTTGCTCAAAAGGTCAAGATAATTGAGTTCATCGAACTTTTTCGCATTCGGATTGATTTTGGGATCGGAATCGTAAACGCCATCCACGTTTTTCGCAAGAAGGATCGCGTTTGCCGAAATCTCGGCCGCACGAAGAACGGCGGCGGTATCCGTAGTAAAATAAGGGTTACCCGTTCCACAGGCAAAGATCACGATCCTACCTTTTTTCAGGTGGTTGATCGCTTTCCTTTGGATATAAGGTTCCGCAACGCGCGTAATCGTCAATGCGGTCATAACGCGCGTTTCAGCTCCTGCTCGCTCGAAAGCGTCTTGAAGCGCAAGCGCATTCATAACGGTCGCAAGCATACCCATATGATCGGCGGTTGCGCGATCAGACATATGTTTTGCTTTTCCGCCGCGCCAGAAGTTGCCCCCTCCGACGACGATTCCGACTTCAACGCCCTGCTTTTTAACTTCGATAATATCCGAAACAATGCGTTCGATTGTTTCGGGCGAAAGTCCGAATCCTTGATCGCCACCGAGCGCTTCACCAGAAATTTTAATGATAACTCTTTTATAACCGGTCATATTTTTCTCCTAAAAATCCGAATATCTCGATCAAAAGATTATAAAAAAGGGCAAAGTGAATTGCCCTTTTCCACTTATTGTTCGATTATTTGATTTGGCTCATTACTTCGTCCACGAAGTTATCTTGTCTCTTTTCAAGACCTTCGCCCATTTCGAAACGAACGAAACGTTTGATCGCAAGATTCAAGCCCGATTCTTTGTTTACGGAAGCAAGATATTGCTTGATCGAAAGATCGGGATTCTTAACGAATTGTTGATCCATCAAGCAAACGTCTTTATAATACTTGTTGATTCTTCCGAGAACCATTTTTTCAACGATCGCAGCGGGCTTTCCTTCGTTCAAAGCTTGCGCCGTCAAAATCTCTTTTTCTTTTTCAAGTTCGGCTTGCGGAACTTCGGAGCTGAATACATAAGAAGGTTTTGCAGCTGCGATTTGGAGTGCAACGTCGTGCGCAAACGCGTGTGCCGCTTCGCAGTCTTCTCCCGTTACTTCTACGAGAACGCCTACCTTTCCGCCCATATGAATATAGCTTTCGAGAATGCCGCCTTCCGCGACGAATTTGGCAAAGCGACGGATCGCGATTTTTTCTCCGATCTTCGCGGTCGCTTCGATCACGTCCGCGTTCTTTGCGGCAATGAGCGCTTCCATGTCGGCAACTTCGTTATTTACGACATAATCGGCAACGCCTGCGACAAACGCTTGATATTGATCGCCTTTCGCTACGAAATCGGTTTCGCAGTTTACTTCTACAAGGGCTCCGACGTTTCCGCTGATCTTCGCGGCAACAACGCCTTCCGCAGCGATTCTGCCCGCCTTTTTAGCGGCAGTGGCCATTCCCTTTTCGCGAAGGATCTCGATCGCTTTTTCCATATCGCCGTTCGCCTCGGTAAGAGCCTTTTTGCAGTCCATCATACCGACGCCGGTCTTTTCTCTGAGTTCTTTTACGTCACTTGCGGTAAACATATTCTTGCCTCCTATTATTCAGCGGCGTTTTCTTCCGCTTTATCTTCCGCCACGGGAGCTTCTTCCGCTACCTCTTCGTTTTCGGGAGCCGTTACTTCTTCCTCTTCGTCCGAAACGCTGAATTCAACGCCTTCCTTCGCCTCGATAACCGCGTTCGCAATGGTGGAAGCGATCAACTTAACGGCACGGATCGCGTCATCATTTCCCGGGATTACGCAAGTAATATTATCGGGATTACATTTGGTATCGACAAGAGCGACGACGGGGATGCCGAGCTTGTTCGCTTCGTCAACCGCGAGGTGTTCCTTATCCACGTCCACTACGAAGAGCAGATCGGGAAGCTGGCGCATATACTTGATACCGCCAAGGTTCTTCTCGAGAATATCGCGTTCTTTCAGGAGAAGACCGACTTCTTTCTTCGGGAGAAGATCGAATTCGCCGAGTTGCTCCATTTGATTGAGTTTATTGAGCCTATCGATACGGGTGCGAATGGTTTTGAAGTTGGTAAGCGTTCCGCCGAGCCATCTTTGGTTGATGTAATACATCGAGCAACGCTCCGCTTCTTCTTTGATCGCTTCCTGCGCTTGCTTTTTGGTTCCGACAAACAAAACGGTCTTACCCATTTTGACCTGCTCGCGAACGAAGGCATATGCCTTTTCGATCTCAACGACCGTTTTTTCAAGGTCGATGATATGAACGCCGTTACGAGCCGTATAGATATACTTGCTCATCTTGGGGTTCCAAGTGCGCGTTTGGTGTCCGAAGTGAACGCCCGCTTCCAAAAGCTGTTTCATGGTGATTACTGACATAGTGAAAATTCCTCCTGTTTTTTCTTCCCGCGACTTCTCCGACCGCCACAACTCAAACGAGCAACAGTACGATCTCGGTCACGGTGCTTTTTAGCTATTTAATGTTATCATAAATTTTTTGCATTGGCAACGAATTTTAAGCGAAAAATCGAGAAGACGCATCCTTTTACGCAAAAATAAAAATTTGCCGCTCTTTTAAGGGCGGCAACTCAGGCGGACAATCGATTATTTATCTTCGCAACCGGCGCAACCGGAACAATCGCCGGAACAGCCGTCCGAATTGTTTTCGAGGAATTTTTCAAACACGGCGTTCAGCTCATTCTCGTCCTCGATCGGCATAAGATCCACCGTTTCGTCCGCGTTTTCCACCATATGGAAAATATAGCAACTGCCTTCGTCGTACTCCTCTCCCGCATCCACGGGTTCGACCACGCAATAAAGCTTATCGTTCATTTCCACGGTATCCAAATACTCGCATTGAACCTCTTTTCCGTCTTCGTCCGTCAGGACGATCAAATCTCTTTCTTCGTTTTCCATTTTCAAACCTCACTTTTTATTCAAATAGCTACGCAAAATGATCTCCGCGGCTACTTTATCGATAACTTTTTTTCTTTCCTCGCGATCGAGTCCGGCTTCGATCAAGATCTCTTCCGCTTCGACGCTCGTTAAGCGCTCATCTTCATACGCAACGGGAAGCCCGGAAACTTGCTCGAGAAGGGTTCCGAACGCTCGGACCTTTTCCGCCCTTTCCCCCTCTTCACCGCTCATCGTAAGAGGCAGCCCCAAAAGAAACATTTCCGCTCCGCGTTTTTTCGCCATGTCGGAAAAATATGCCGCGTCAGCCTTGGCGCCCTTAGAAAGATGGATCTCAATGCCGTTCGTGCTGATCCCGAGGGGGTCGCTGATCGCAACGCCCGTTCGCTTTACTCCGACGTCCAAACATAAAATCCTCATATAATTATTGTAACATAGCGGAAATGAAAGAGCAAGGATTTAGCCTTTGTTTCGTTTCAAAACTTTGGCTCGCAAGAGCGTTTTTTCAAATCCGTTTGAAGAAGGTGAGTAAAACGTTTCGTCTTTGATCTGATCGGGAAGATATTGCTGTTCTACCCAACCGCCGAAAGAATGCGGATATTTATACCCTTCGATCTTTTCCTGTTTGTAATTCGCGTCTTTCAAATGTTTGGGGACCACGTCTCCGTAGGTTTTTTCCACAGCGTCGTGCGCGGAATAAAGCGCTCGGACGACCGAGTTGCTTTTAGACGCTTCGCAAACGTAAATAATCGCTTCCGTCAAGGGGATCCTTCCTTCCGGTAAGCCGATATTTTGCATCGCCGTCATTGCGGAAACGGCAATGGTTAAGGCATATGGATCCGCCATCCCGACGTCTTCGGCAGAATGAACGACGAGACGCCTGCAAACGAGCATCGGATCGCAACCCGCCGAGATCAAACGCTCCATCCAATACACGGCGGCGTCCGAATCACTCCCGCGCAAACTTTTACAAAAAGCGGAGATCATATCGTAATAGGTGCTTTCGTCGATCGAGAGATATTTTTTTTGAACCGATTGCGAAGCGATCTCTTTCGTGATCGTAATAACTCCGTTTTCGGCGGGCGGCGTCGTTATAACGGCAAGTTCGAGAGAATTATAGGCGATACGAAGGTCTCCGTCCGAGGCGTAAGCAAAATGTTCGAGAACGCCCTCTTCGATTACGACGTTATAGCTTTTCAACCCGCGTTCGTCCGAAAGAGAAGCGCGCAAAGCGCTTACGATCTCATTCGCGGATAGGGGCTTAAATTCAAACAGACGGCAACGGGAAACGATCGCCTTGGTCATCGCGATAAACGGATTCTCGGTCGTGGAACCGATAAACGTAATAACGCCTTCTTCGATCGCGGAAAGCATAGAGTCGGACTGCGCTTTATTCCAACGGTGACATTCGTCTAAAAGAAGATACGTCTTCGTTCCGTACATTTTAAGGCGCGCTCTCGCCTCGTCTATCACTTTTTTTGCGTCGGCTACTCCGCTCGAAACGGCATTCAGTTTTTCAAAATGCGACTTCGTCGTTTCCGCTATGATATTCGCAAGACTTGTTTTACCGGAACCCGGAACGCCGTAAAAAATACAGCTGCCGAGCCGATCCGCCGCGATCGCTCGGCGAAGAAGCGTTCCTTCGCCTACAATATGCTTTTGCCCGATAAACTCGGAAAGCGTTCGCGGACGCATCCTTTCGGCAAGGGGTTTTGCGGAATTCGTATTGTTCGTAAAATCGAAAAGATCCATAATTCGATTGTAACACCGAACGCGTTTCTTTCGCAAGGGTTTTATTCCGCAGGATAGATAACCGTAACCGCTTCTTTCTCCAAGCATTCGGAAAGGGATATAAACGATCGCTCCTCGCCTCGAAAAAGGGTTTTCTTTTCTTTGCCCCTCTTCAAAAAGACGGATATAACTTTGCGATCGATCTTGATATCGATTTTTACACCTTCGAATCGCACGGGCAAACACGGATCGAAATATATTTTGTCTCCTCTCTTTTTTACGCCGAAGAAATCTTCCGTTAAAACGTATTTAAGCCAAGCCGCGCTTCCCGAATACCAGCTCCAACCGGCGCGACCGATATACGGAGAAACAGCGTAAACGTCTCCGGCAAGAACGTAAGGTTCCGCCTTATACAAAATCGCTCGCTCGCGATCGCGACAACGTTCGATCGGATTTAGAAACGTAAGTATTTTATACGCTTCTTCTCCTCTTCCTATCTTCAATAACGCTTTCAAATACCAAACGGCGGCGTGTGTGTACTGTCCGCCGTTTTCGCGAACGCCCTTCGGATAAGAGGCAATATACCCGTAATTCGAATCCTTGTCGAACGGAGGCGTTAAAAGTTTGATCAAGCCGTTCCTTTCATCCACGAGTTCTCTCGAACATTCGAGAGCGTCGATAGCGTCTTCCTGGCGAACGGCGCCGGAAAGGACCGCCCAAGTTTGCGGATTCAAAGAGAGGGTGCATTTCGGAGTATCCGAATAACCGAGCCAAGAACCGTCGTCCGCAAATGCAGCGGGATAGCGTCCGTTCTTTTGCAGAGGTTTTAATGCCGACGAAAGTTTTTCAGCCTCTTTCGAAAATCGCGCCCGATCTTCTTCTTTGAAAAACCGCATACACCCCGTTATACAGGCGTAAGCAAATTCGGTCAGCCAAACGCTTTCCCCTCGCCCTTTTTCACCCACGCGATCCAATCCGTCGTTCCAATCGCCCGAGCCGATCTTTAAAAGGCCGTGTTCTCCGTAAGACAGAGAAACTTCGATCGCCCGTTTCAGATGTTCCGAAAGGGGCGCCGGATCGGAAACGCGCGGGATCTCGTAACGACTGTTCTCCTCTTTACGCAACGGATCGGATTTTAAGAAGGAAACGGATTCGTCCAAAATCGAATAGTCTTCCGTCACTTCGATGTATTTCTGCGTTACGAAACATAGCCAAAGACGATCGTCCGAGATTCGCGTCCGAACGCCCGTCCTCGGAGAATGCCACCAATGTTGAACGTCGCCTTCTTCGAATTGATGGGCTGCGGAAAGCAATATTTGTTCTCTAACGCGCATCGGATCGGAGATAAGACAAGAAAGAGCGTCTTGCAGTTGATCGCGAAAACCGAATGCGCCGCTTACTTGATAAAAGCCCGTTTTCGCGTTTAGCCTTGCGCTTTGCGCTTGATAGGGCAAACATTGGTTATAAAGTAGATCCAACGCCGGATCGGGCGAATGAACCGTGATCGCATTTTTCATAATCTCCGCTTCCGTTTCGGCGCGGGAAAGAGACAGCGTCTCGGAAGTAAGCGCACTTTCTTCGGACGACAGAACCAATCGATAAACCCCCTTCCCCGCTCTCCCCGAAACGTGAAACGCAAAGGGGTCGAAGGTTTTCTCGGGAGAAATGCCGATCAATTCCGAATCAAGAGAGCAAAGGAAGCAACTTTTTCCGTTTTCCGCATTTGTCATACGATAACCTCGGTCGAACTTTTCAAGAAATATTTGTTCCGATCGCCGCCATCCGAGCGCAGGATACAATTCGAGCGAAATCGAAACGTTCGTATCCGTTTCTTCCGGCAAAATAACTTCAAATATTTTCGCCGATCCGCCTTCCGCAAGATAAACGTTCAGAACGGCAAGAAACTTTCCGATCCTGCAAGAATAAGACGTACTTCCGATTTTATGAACGCACGTTCCTTCGCTTAATAAATAACGTTTATCGAAGGCAGATAAAACAACGCGTTCAGAGGAAAAAGGATATAGCGCGTCTCCCGTCCAAATCGTCAGTTTGTCTTCTCGCGCGTTTTGACCGAAAGTAAATCCGCATCCGTTTTCGGTCACGACGAAACCGCCTTTCCTTCCTCCGACGACGTTTGAATAAGGAAGCAACGTTTCCCCGTCGAAAGGACGAACCGAAAATCCGTTTTCCGTAAATCCACCCTCTCCGCTTTCAAGCAAAATAGGAGAAATCTCCGAAGGAAGCGGCGCGGCATATCGCTTAGTTTGAATCGAGCTATTTTTCTTAGCTTCAAGATCGAGCGGAAAGCGAACCCACGCTGCGGAACGAAGGTCGGATATTTCCGTCAACGGCAAAACGATCGTGCGATCGGAAACGGTTAGAATCGTTTTTTTCAAACGTTCCACACTATTCATTCCCGCACCTTCTACCTTGTTAACACCGATCACAAGCCGATTTTTGATCCCGCACCGGCTCAAAAGCTCCGAGGCATACGCCAAACGCACGCTGTTTTCAAAGTCCCCTCCGTCTTTTGCTTCATAATAAACGATCTTTTCGTTTTCTTCTACTCCGATCCCGGCAAGAAAATCTTTGATCTCCAACCTTTTCGAGAGAGCGACATCGGATGGTCTTTCGTTTAATAAAATTGCCCCCAAAGAAGCCGATTCGAAAGAAAACAGCTTATCTTTTCTTCTTTTTCCGATCAAGTCAAGAGCGCCCGATCGAAAGGCAAAATCGAGTTTCTCGCATCTTTTTTCAAGCTCCGCTTTCTCTTCTGCGCAAAGCATAAAAACGTATATCGATCGCTCGGAATGAGGCTCGATTCGGATCGTTCCACTAAAAGAAAAACACGGATACAAAACGTCTCCCTCGATCGGAGAATCCTTTCTGGCTACCCCCTCCGCAAAGTCGCATCCCATCGGGTCTTTTCGTCTTACCACGTTATAACGATTGGTATTAAACGCAAGGTCTTCAAGACCCTTAACGCCGCAAACGGAAGTCAACTCGATTTCGCAACGGGAATTTTTTCGCATCGCAAACGCGATTTCTTTCTTCTCGTTTATTTCCGTACGAACGAACATATCCGAATAAGCGGGATGCGAGTCGTAAGCGTCACGATCGTTTAAGATCAAATCACAATAACCCGAAACGGTTAAAGATCGAACGGTTTCTTCGTCGTTTCGAAAAGTCAGTTTTCGCATCTCCCCGTCGTAATCGGCAAGCAAATAAAGGCTCTCTTCGACTTTTTTTTCGGAGTTTTCATATCGAATACCGTCCGAAACGAAATACGCCTCGCAGCCATCGCATTCGCAAGGGAAAAACGTTGGAGAAAAAAGGGTTTTATCCTCTTTGATTTGAAAGAAAAAACCGCCCGCACTCGGAATATAGCTCAAATATTTATTAACCGATTTTCCTTTATACGCGGAAAAACTCCGACCGAGTCCGTCCGCAACGATCGTATAATTCTTTTCCTTTTCGGCAAATACGTTCGTCAGATCGGGTAGCGGCGTATCTTCTTGATAGTTTTCCTCCTTTCTCCCGCATTCGAAAACCGTTTTAGCTTGTTTGGAAACTATATTATCCTCGGCAAGCAATAATCGGATCGAAGCGTTTTGCGGAACGCGCATAAAAAGCCGCGCAATCTCGTCGGCGGTCTCTGCGTTTGCGATCGCAGCCAAACTCATTCCCTGATGATGCGTCATAAAACTTTGAACAAGTCGTCCGCCCGCGTCGTAATCGATCGCTTCGTAAAACCCGTATTTTCCTCGCGCGCCCTTCTCTTCTAGTCGCCTCAAATTATCCACACAGGAAGAAAAGGAAACGGGAAGATAAAGGAAAGATGCGTATGGCGCGATCACGTCCGCGCACTCTTCGGAAAGCGCGAGTCCTTTTGCGCCGATCGCCTTATAACGATAGGCGGATTTATCGTTCAATTCGGAATAACCGCATTCCGATCTACCGAACACGCCCTCCGATTTTTCGCTCTCCTGAACGCGAAACGAGTTTCTTTCCTGTTCAAAAAGCAAACTACCCTCCGGAGCCGATAAAAAAATACGAGGCAGCATATATTCAAACGCGGTTCCGCTCCAAGAGAGAAGCGTGTTTCCGAATTCGGGAGAACACTCCCTTCCCAGTGAAAAATAGCATTCGGGATCCACACCCTGTCCTACTGCAAAATAATAGGCAATCCGCGATTCGGATGCAAGAAGATCGTATCTTCCGTAATTTTTGTTTTCGGGAACGTTCCTCGCGATCACGAGCGCCTTATTCTCCTCATCGTAAAGCGCGGGGAAATAAACGGCTTCGTACATTTTTTTTAATCGCTCGGCAAGCGCTTGTTCCCCCCTTTCTTCCGCAAAGGAATACGCAACCATCAAGCAAGCGACAAAGTTCGCGCTATCCACCGTGGAAACGACGCGCGGCTCTTTTACGGCAAAAGTACGAACGTCGTACCAGTTATACAAATGCCCGTTCCATTTTTCAAGTTTATCAACTTGATCCAAGATAGCGGATACGTTCGAAAAAGCCTCTTCTTCGGAAACGATCGCAAGAAGCGCGGCGGATATTTCGGACAATACGGCGAAGCCGATATTCGTCGGAGAGGTCATATCCGATTGCATTCGATACGGATACAGCTGCAAATTATCCGAAATCAAATGAGGTCCCGAGCTATCTCGAAAATAGGCGTATATATCCTTTGCATAATCTTTAAGCAATGCGTCTTCTTTTCGATCGATTGACCTTTGTTTTTTCTCTTTCCCCAAAAAGATCAAATAGAAAAGCGTAAGGCAGAAAAAAAACGCATAAAGCGTAAAATAAAAGTTTCCGATCCAAACCGTAAGCGCGGCGGAAATGATAACGGATGGAAGCGCAACTTTCGTTCCGTCTCGATAAGAACCCGCGTTTTGCGTCGTCTTAAAGGGAGTCCAAGACAAAAGATCCTTACTGTGCGTCGCCATTTTGAAAACGGTAATGCCGAAAAGAATGATTCCGTTTAAAGCCCGAAAGGGACAAAGAAACGCTCTTTCCGCAAGATTTCCGAAAGAGTAAGAAACGGAACGAAGCGCATAACGAAATCGGATCTTCCCTCGAAAAATACCGAATGACGCGATCAAAGAATATGCGTAAGCGAAGAGCAGGATCGAAATTGCGTAATAGAGCAAAAAGAAAGATCGCAAAAAGACGGCGGCTACCCCGACGGCAAACAAACAAGCGTCTGACAAAACGGAAAGTCCGTTTATAAAGATCACGAGTTTATAGATCGGCGCGATCGGATTTATAGTCTTTTCTCCGTTTTTCTTTCTTACGCTCGGACAAAGCGCATACGGTAAAAGCTGAACGTCGCCTCTTTGCCATCTCGATTCCCGATTTACGTCGGAAACGAAGGTTTTCGGAGCGTCTTCATAAACCGAACGTTTTAACGAAGAAGAGCGCAAAACGGCGCCTTCGATGATGTCGTGGCTCAAAATTCGATTGTCCGGAAAAAAATCTCGGAGTTTCCGAACGTAAGGTTCGATCCTAACGATCGCTTTTCCGCAATACAAAGCGCAATCGAAATTTTCCGAATAAAAATCGCTGTAAAAAGGATACGCTTCAACGGTACACGAACGAGAGAATTTATCGGAATAATATGTCGTTAAAGAGTATCGATTGATCTTTCCGCCGAAAGAAAGCAATTCGTATTCGGCGTTCAAAGGATGGCTCATGGCAAGGATCGCCGCGCGAATGGTTCCGGGCAGAACTTCGCTGTCGTCATCCAACAAAACGGCAAAATATCCTTGCGGCATTTTTCCCGTGAGATAAAATCGATCGAAATTCCCATCCTTTACGGCGGAAAGAAAATCCAAGAGAGCGCCTCTCTTTCGCTCGTAACCTCCGAAGCCGCCCTGCTGTTTGATCCTTTTTCGAATAAGAAAGCAAACGTTTTCGCTTTTTCTTTTTTCTTGAGCGTAGCGGAATAACGATTCATCCGCGTCCGACCATTCTTCATTGCTTTTCGGTAGGTCGGAAACCACGCAGTAAAAAACGTTCTCATCCTTATACGACGCCGCAAGTACTTCGATTTGCCGTAAAGCGTCATCCACGTCTTTTTCCGAAGTAATAAAACGCGAAACGGCAACGACCGTCTTCGAACTTTCGGGTAACTTTTCGTAGTCCATTTGGGGAACGGGCTTTTTCCCTTTTCGCAATCCGAGCATTCTCTTTAATAAATATTCCACCGGATGCAAAAGCGCGATAAAGAAAGGAATTACGGCGCAATAGCTCAATATCGTTCTGAGATAATACGCAGGAAAAGCGGCAAGAAGTAAAGCGATCGAAAGAACAAGGGTACAATACACCCCTTGTACCTTTCTCCCTTCTTCTTTCATCGGTTTAACTTCCCCGCTTTTCAAATAAGCTCTCAACCCTTCCGTTTGCTTATACAAAACCGAACCGAAATGGATCTTCCATTCCTCGCCAAGGCGAACGGCGGCGCGCGCAACGACGATTTCCGTCGTTTGGAACCTGCGCGACAATTCGTACGTTAACCGTAAATAGTCCTCTTTTGCACCGTCGCTCATCAAACGATAATCTTGATCGGAAGAATAAATCTCGTTTGCCGGCGATAATTTTGCGCTGCTTCCTTTCGGAAAAAAAGAGGAAACGGAGCGCAAAGCCGAAACGTATAAACTTGCTAAGTATTCGTTTGCCGCGATCACGTTTTCAAAACCGAGAACGGAAGAAGAAAAATCGATTTCCGGAGACCGCTCGGCAATCGCTTCCGCTTCCGCCGCATTCCGCTTCGAGTAATAAGCGAGATAACTGTCTTTTTGCGAGTCTTTTTGCGAAAATTTCTTTTTTCCCGCTTTCAAATAATTGGCAAAATAAAAAACGGAACGTTCAGCCAAAGTGGAAATTTCCCAAAGCAAACGATAAATCAAAGCGTCTTTCATTCGTTCGAGTTCGGGAAAAGTCAGCGGCGTAACGGCGGAAAAGGTTTTGATAACGCTTTCCGTTTTATCTCTCGAAAACGTTTTTCCGGAGTATTTTACAATAAAATCCGCAAGAATACAGACGCGCGGAACTCCGTCCACGTGCGGAAGCGAAACAAAGGAGTCGTTCGACAAACTTTTGAATGACCCGTATAACAGTCTGTAATTATCTTTCAGCCATTTTTCGAACGGATAGAGCGGAATTCCTTCCTTTTCTTTTTGCAGCGCCGTTTTATAGCCCTGTTTTACGGCAAAGGAGATCGGAAACAAACTTACTCCGGGTCCGCCCTGTTTGATCTTCCGTAAAGAATGCGCGAGAAAATTCAAGTTTCGTACGGCGTCCTCGTCCGATATCTCGGAAGGATATTCGTACCGTCTTTTGGAAAATAATTTAGTGATAAAATTCAAGAGTTTACTCGCAAGAAAGAAAATCATAAATTGAGTATTTCCGAAGATGCTTTAAAATAATCATTTGCAATCGTTAAATCCTCGTGTTATAATGCAAAAAGTGAGTTAACCAGACGGTCGCATCGTAAGATGAGGAAAGTCCGAGCACCGCAGGACAGAGTGCCGGCTAACTACCGGTGAAGGCGACTTCAAGGAAAGTGCACAGAAATATACAGCCAAAGCGTTTTCGCTTCGGCAATAGGTGAAATGGCGAGGTAAGAGCTCACCGGCGTCTCGGTGACGAGAACGGCCAGGTAAACCCCACTTGGTGCAAGAGAGGATAGGTTATAACGCGGTCCGCCACTATCCGACGTTCGCTTGAACGCGTAGGTAACTGCGCGTCTAGATAGATGACCGTTTAATACAGAACTCGGCTTACAGATTAACTCACGCTTCCCACCGCATGTCGGTGGGTTTTTTATAGATCGATTTCGTTTTCCACAAGATAATCTTTCAGTTTTTGCAGTACTTTCGTTTCGATTCTCGAAATATACGAACGAGAGATCCCGAGTTTCTTCGCAATTTCGCGTTGCGGGAGAACGGGCGCTCCGTCCAGTCCGTAGCGATAGCGTATGATCGTATATTCTCTCTCCGATAAAATCTCTTTTACGATCGCGCGAAGCTGCCCTTCCGTTTCTTTCTTCTCGACGATCAACGCAACGTCTCCGTCCGGTTCTTCGAGCGTATCCATTAAGGTAATCTCGTTTCCCTCTTTGTCCGCGCCGATAGACGAGGTTAAAGAAACGCAAACTTTATGTTTTTTATTCGCGCGTATCGCCATAAGGATCTCGTTTTCGATACACCGCGCGGCATAGGTCGCGAACTGCGTTCCCTTATCGTAGCGAAACGTATTGATCGCCTTCATTAAACCGATCGAGCCGATCGAGATCATATCGGAAGAATCAAGTGCGTCAACGTATTTTTTCGCCACGTGTACGACCAGTCTCATATTATGAGAAACAAGCTCGTCACGCGCCTTCACGTCTCCTTCCGCGAAGCGCTCGAAACAATCTTTTTCTTCTTGCACCGTTAAAGGTTTCGGGAAAACGCTGTTCTTTTCAATATAACTTGTTAGGCAAAAAGCGCTTGTAAGAAGCGCCAAAATTCCCTCTACCAAGACAAAATACCCCCGTTTTTAACGTATTATTTTATATTCGGGGTATATAAAAAAATTGCTTGTACGGTTTGAAGATGTACAAGCAATCGATCCTCAGAGAGAAATATGGATTTTATTTAAGTATGCAAGAGCGGATTTTTCCGGAAAATCAAACGAAACGGAAGTCGCCGTCAGTAATTGTTTTTTTACCCCAAGCGCTTTATTTACTGCGTCATTTCCGTACTTCCCGTCGCCGATAATAAAGAAACCGTATCGCGCCAGCATCGCGCGGATCTGATGCATTTTGCCTTTATGCAAGGTTACTTCGAGAACGGTCGATTCCTCTTTTCGTTTGATCGGGATGAAGGAGATGGAAACCGGAACGTATCCTTCTTTCGGACGCGTCGATAGGATCGCACGCGCGTTTTTTTCGTCTTTTTTATAATAATAAGTCAGTTCGATCGGCTGAGAAGACAAGACGCGACCGTACACTTCGGCGGAATACTTTTTTTCGATACGGCCTTCTTTCATCGCGGAAAACAGTTCTCTTTCCGCGATTTCGGTTTTAGCGAAAAGCAAGATACCGTCCGTATTACGATCGAGCCTATGCATCAAAACGCAATTTTCTCCGATTTCCTCTCGAACGAGCCCGGAAAACGAACCTTCCCCGTCGCTCGATATCCCCTTCGGTTTATATACGGCGAGAAGATTCTCGTCTTCAAAAAGAATTTTTACGCTTTTTTTGACCTTCGGGTATATCTGAAAAAGTCCGTTTGAAACAAGAGTATCCGACGAAGTACGCTTACCGTTTACTTTAACGTCACGCCGCCTTAAACAAGCAGAGATCTCCGAATAGGAAAGTTCGGGAAAAAGCTCGGGAAGGATCTTTTTAACCTTTTCTTCTTTTCCCGAATAATGGCGTTCGAGCATTATTTTTTTCCTAAAATACGTTCGATTTCGGACAAGAAAGTATCAATATCCTTAAATTCTTTATAAACGGAAGCGAATCGAACGTAAGCGACTTCATCTAAAGATTTCAGCCCTTTCATTACTTCGTCACCGATCTTATCGCTCGTAATCTCGTTCATTCCGAGATTATAAACCGTTTTTTCGATTTCGGAAACGAGATTTTCGATGCTTTCGTATGAAACCGGGCGTTTTTCACACGCCTTCATGATACCGCCGCGAAGCTTAGAAGAATCGAAAAGCTCGCGCGTTCCGTCTTTTTTAATAACGAAAACGGGGATCCTTTCCACCGTCTCGTAGGTTGTAAAACGACGACCGCAATTCAAACATTCCCGCCTGCGCCTAATGGAAGATCCGTCTTCGGAAACACGGGAATCTATCACTTTGCTGTCAAGCGAACCGCAATACATACATTTCATAAAGCTCTCCTTTTTGAACGCTCCGCACAAGCGGTAGGCGAGATTTACAAACGTATTATAATATAAATATTTATTATTTGCAAGAAAAATAGAAAACTACGCCTTTGTCGGGAAGGATGAAACCATAAGATTGACCAAAATTACGTCGTCTCCGATTTTAATGATATTTTGCCAAGGAATAAATACGGAGTCTTTCCCCGAAAAAGATTTAACGCCCGACTTATCGCCGGGCGCCATGATCCCGAGTACCCTCCCGTTGCAGGTCAAAGCCATATCGTTGATTCTTCCGAGCCTTTTTCCGTCCGCAACGTTTACGATTTCCTTTCCTCTGAGTTCGCAAAAAGTCAATTCGTTCATAGAAAATAGTATGAACGACAAGCGCCGATTATGCCCTTTTCATACCGGTTTTATGATCTCAGCCGATCAACTCCGCTTTGATTCTTTTCATCGCATTGTTTTCCAACCTGGAAACCTGCGCTTGCGAAATATGAGATAACTTACTGACTTCCGTTTGCGTTTTTCCTACGTAATAGCGAAGATATATGACCTTTTTTTCATTTTCCGGAAGGTGAGAGATCGCTTCCTTCAAATCCAAATTTTCCGTCCAAGTCTCTTCCGGATTTTTATCGCCTTCGATCCCGTCCAATACGAGAAGAGAGTCGGAAGAAGAATCGTTCGAAATCGGTTCGTATAAAGAAAGCGGCGTCGCGATCGCGTCAAGCGCGCAAACGACTTCCTTTACGGGGACGTCCATTTCTTCCGCGATCTCATACAAACTCGGATCGCAAACGTTTTTCTTTTCAAGCGCTTCCCTTGCTTGCATCGCTTTATACGCAACGTCTCGCATCGAGCGACTGACCTTAATTCCGTTTGATTCTCTTATAAATCTTCTGATCTCCCCGAGGATCATCGGAACGGCGTACGTGCTGAACGCCACGCCGTGTTTTAAATCAAAATTATTGAGTGCTTTGACCAAACCGAGACAGCCAACCTGAAATAGGTCGTCCGGATCGGCGTTTGCGTTTGGAAATCGATGCACCATCGAAAGAACGAGTCGCATATTCGCCATTAAAAAGATTTCTCTCGCTTTACTATCCCCCGATTTGATTCTTCCGAGGTATTCTTCACTTTCCTTTTGCGTAAGCTTTGGGAGTTTGTTCGTATCGATCCCGCAAATATTTACCTTTCGTGCCATTCTTTTTCCTCCTATGTAAAAAGGCACGAAATTATTATGGGAACGTTTCCGTATTATTATACAAATTTTGCCATTTCTTTGCGTAATTTTCCAAGGACTTTCTTTTCCAGTCTCGATATATACGATTGAGAGATCCCCATCATATCCGCGATCTCCTTTTGCGTTTTTTCTTCCGTGTTCATAAGTCCGTAACGCATTCGAATGATCGCCTTTTCTCGCTTTGTCAGCGTTTCGAAAGAACGATACAGCTCTTCTACCTCGTCTTTTTTCTCGATTTCTTTGTACACTGCGTCCGGTTCCGTTCCGACAACGTCGGAAAGCAATAGTTCGTTTCCTTCCGTATCCACGTTGATCGGCTCGTCAAGAGAGATTTCGCATCTTCTCTTAACGACTTTCCGTAAGTGCATCAGGATCTCGTTTTCAATGCAACGAGACGCGAACGTCGCCAATTTGATATTTTTGGACGGATCAAATGAATTTACGGCTTTCATCAAACCGATGGCGCCTACGGATACGAGGTCGCTTATATCGCTGACGCTTCCCTCGAACTTTTTCGCGATATATACGACCAAGCGCAAATTATGTTCGATGATCTCGTTTTTCGCCTTTTGATCGCCCGCCTTAAATCGTTCGAGCGCTGCTCTTTCTTCTTCGGGCGTATAAGGTGCCGGAAGTGATTCGCCGTAAATAAAGTGAATTTCTTTCGGGCGCTTGAAAAGATCGAATTTAGATAAAAAATTTCGGATCGCGTTTATCATTTTGGAAAACATATTTTCACCTCTTTTTATTCGTACGGCAGTATTACGGAGTATTCTTTGGGCAGCTCTGTTAAAGCCGCGGTTACGTTAATAAATGTATTCTCCTCGCCGCCGGAATATATCTTAATTTCAGGGATTTTAACGAGATTCAATTCCTTGCTTCCGCTAACCGTATGAACGGTTAATTTCCCTGTTTTTTGAAAAGAACCAAGTGCGCAAAGCCTTTTTTCGTCTATTAAAATAACAGGGGCGCCCGCTTCGTCCGTTAAAAGATTCCCGCTATCGTAAAGAGCGGATAGTTCCATTTTCTTCTCGCCTAAAACGAGGACTGCGGTCGCTTTCTTATTCTCGCGTTTTTTCTCTCTTATCAATCCGCCGATTTGTCTAACCGAATAGATAAAAAGAAACGTTCCCGCCGAAAAAACGGCGATCACTCCACCCTTTTTTACTCCGATAAAAGAATAGAAAAGTTTTCCGCCGAGAAGAAAAGAAATCAATCCGGATAAAAGAAAAGATAAGATTGCGTAGCAGAATGTGACGATACAATACCCTCTCAGATCTTTTTTTCCGTAAAAGATCGCCGATCCGGTCAATAGAACGCCGAATTTGAATAACAGCTCGAATTTCGTAATCAAAGGAGAAAGAAGCGCAAAACCGCTTCCGACGAGTGATGAAAGCACAAGCAATCCGTAACGAGGTTTGTTTTTTGTCAAAAGGAGCGTACAATACGATAAAAGAAAATCCAAACAAAAGTTATCGACCAACACCCCTTCCACGAAGACTTCCATACTGTAAGAGTAACGCAAATCGAGAGGTGATTTTTAGGATAATTATCGCGAGAAATAAAAGAAAAACTCGATTCAAAAAGAACGACTCTGATCATTTCGGAGCCGTTCGTAAAGTATTCGTTTTTTTATCTTTTCAGCTTTTTCATAAAAGGCGGAAGGTCATTATCGGAAATACGCATCCGATCGCTTTTTTCTTCTTCCTGATACGGTCTGAAAGAGGGTCTCGACGGGGAAACGGGCGGGCGCTCCGAAGAAGCGGTATTATCTTTGGGCAATGCCGAACCCATAGGCGAGAATGCGGGACGGGTTCCGTAAAGAGGGCGTTGCGCACCGCGCTGCGAACCGTGCTTAAATCCGGTCGCGATAATCGTTACGACGACTTTTTTACCAAGATTCGGGTTCACGTCCGCGCCAAAGATCAAAGTGGAATCGGGATTCAAAACGCTTCTGACGATCGACCCCGCTTCGTCCACTTCGGAGAGCTCCAACTCTTCTCCGCCGGTAATATTCAATATAGCTGCGCTCGCTTCGCTGATATTTGTTTCGAGAAGTTTATTATTGACCGCTGCGCGAACGGCGTCCACCGTTCTCGTATCACCTTCCCCTTCGCCGATTCCGATATGAGCAAAGCCCTTTTCTTTCAAAACGGTTCTTACGTCCGCGAAATCCAAGTTAATAAGCGAAGGCTTTACGATCAGATCGGCGATCCCTTGAATACCCTGACGAAGAACGTCGTCCGCATAAGAGAAAGCCTGCGTAAATTTCGTTCCCTTCGGCATAACTTCAAGCAATTTTTCGTTCGGAACGACAAGCAGCGTATCCACGAATTGTCTGAGCTCGTTGATCCCGGATTCCGCCTGCGTCATGCGTCGCTCTCCTTCAAATTTAAAGGGCGTCGTAACGACGGCAATGGTTAAGATCCCGAGATCGTGGGCAATATTCGCAATAACGGGTGCGGCACCCGTTCCGGTGCCTCCGCCCATACCTGCGGTAATAAATAAGAGATCGACCCCTTCGAGGATCCCTTTTATAACTTCGCGGCTCTCTTCCGCGGCTTTTTTTCCGATCGTGGGATTCGCACCTGCGCCGAGACCTTTGGTCAAAGAGGCGCCGAGAACGACCCTCCGTTCGGCGGCAGAATAGATCAGATCCTGCTTGTCCGTATTGGCGGAAACAAAATCGGCGCTTTTAATGCCGGACTTAATCATACGGTTAACGGCGTTATTCCCCGCGCCTCCGACTCCGATAACGAGGATTTTGCAAACGCGCTCGGTTAAAGGCTCCGCTTCTTGCGTCATCGGTTCTTCCGTCATATATTCATTCTGCTCCGTAAATTCGTCCATACGAACCTCCTATTTTCCTAACAGCCTTTTAATAAAGCCGAATCTATCTTCTTTTTGCTTTTTCAGCGCCTCTTTGATCAAACCGACTGCCGTTGCGTAATACGGTTTGTTATAATTCGGAACGAGAGGCAGCGCATAATCCGCATTCCGCGAAAGGTAACGCGAAAGATATTCTCTTGCGCCACGGATCTCGTAAAACCCACCGCCCGATAAAAAAGTCGGAACGTAGGGAGAAAGCTCAAAACGGAAAGAGTGAATGGCTTTCGTTATAAAAGTCGCCACGCATTGAATACATTCTTTGACCATTTCGTTTACTTCACGAACGGGGAAAGAGTACTCTGCTCCGTCAAAACGAAAGGAATAATCGCCTTCGTCCTTATAACCCAAGTTGACCTTAGCCGTTAAAGCTTCCGCCGCAGCGAAAGGAAGATCGAGCGCTTCCGACAGCCCTGCGGGTATCATTCCGCCACCGAGCGAAAAGTTCTTCATTTCGAGAACTCCTTCTCCGGATAAAAACAAAACGGTCGTGGCAAGATAACCGATGTCGCAAAAGAGGATTCCCGCGTCTCGCTCTTCTTCTCCGAAAAGCGCCATTGCGGACGCGATCTCGGATTGCACGAATCGAACTTCTCGTATCCCGCATCTCGAAAGCGCCTGACGAATAAAAGAAATCGTGTCCGTTTCCGCGCCCACGTAAGACAATCTGCATTTCAAGGAACCGGTTACCCTACCGACGGGATCATTCGTTTTCTCCCCGTTATCCGTTTGAAAAAAAACGGGAAGCACGGAAAGACAGATATATTCCTCCGCTTCGAAAGGATTGTTATAAGAATAAAGCTCTTCCACGTCCGCTGCCGTTACTCGTTTCGGTTTCGGAAACACAACGCGCGCCGGAACGGTGCGAAGAGTCGCAAACTGAGAAGGGATCCCTACGAAAAGTTCTTTCGTTTTGCCTCCTGCGGTTTCGATCCTTTCGAGCAATTTCGAAAAAGTCGGGAACAATTCGTCCGGCCGAAGCCATTCCCCGTCCATATAACCGCTGTAATCCATTTCGAAAGAATTCTTAACGGCGAAATTTTCGTCCGAAAGCTTCTCCGCCCGATAAGCGCAAATGCTTTTGGATCCGATATCGATTACGGTAACGTCGGATAATTTGGACATACTCCCCCTCTTCTTAATAATTATAGAGTAAATAAATTATAAAGTCAATAAGTCGGGAAGAATATATAAAACGAAAAATGCTCGAATCAGTCTAAATCTTCCATCCATTTATAGGCGATCGTGGAAGAATTTTTATCAAGGGCGATATACCCTTTCGTTAGGTCTTTTTCTACTTGATCGGAAGTATAAACGAACGTACACATATAAAGCTGTTCGTAAACGCCGATGGAAAGAGATGTGTCGAGAACGAGGGTAACGCCCGTATTCGTTTCGATAAGCGCCAAAAGGGAATTTTCCTCGGATCGAATGGAAATACGCTTGAAGAAAGTTAAGAAACTTGCGCCCGAAAGATCGAGGGAAGGATCTTCCGCCGCTTGCGCAATATTCCGCAAAAGAACACCCTTCGGATCGCTATCGTAATCAAGGGTCGTTCCTTTAAGCGAGCGCACGCCTTCTTCGGGAATGGAGAACGTATAGCCTTCGATCTTCGTCGCACCGGAAGAAAGATGCTCTTCGAGGGAAATAACGTCTAAAACTTTAAGAGAGGAATCCGCGATGACAGCGCAAGTCGAATCTTCGGCTAAAATAGACATAATTGCCGTCCGAACGGTTACTTTGATCACGATTTTATCCGGGAATTTACGAACGACGTCCAAAACCCGAACGTAAGGATTTTCCTTCTCGACCGAAGATATGATCTTCGATTTATTGATGGAAACGATACTTTTTCCGATTTTCAAACCGGAAGAAGAAATAATGTCATCTTCACTTATGATCTCGGAAGCAACCGCGCTCTCCACCGATATGTTTCGAACGACGAACACGGCGCACGCCAATAATACCACCGTTAAAACGATGAAAATAATGGCGATGAATATTCCGATGATCACGTTGCTTTTTTTCATTGCAATCTTTTTATATCCGCTCCGAAATCGTTCATTATATCTTCGATTCTCTCATATCCGCGATCGATATGCCGAGCGTTCTCGATCGTCGTATAGCCTTCCGCTTTCATTCCGGCGATAACGAGAGCGGCTCCCCCTCTGAGATCCCCCGCCGAAACCGCGGCTCCTTCAAGATCTTTTACGCCTCGAACGATCGCAGTTCGATCTTTCACCGTAATTCGCGCGCCCATTTTTATCAGTTCGCGAACGATACGGAAGCGCGTTTCGAATATATTTTCCACGATCACGCCCGTTCCTTCCGAAACAGCCATCAAAGTCATCATAGGCGATTGCAGGTCGGTCGGAAAGCCGGGATAAGGTTGCGTTTCGAGTTTATCGAAGTTTCTACCTCTTCGCTCTGCTATCAACGTAATTTTATCACTTCGAACGTCGAGAACGCAAGAGCTTTTACTCAATTTGAAAAGCAAAGGCTCAATGTGTTCGGGCTGAGAGTCGAAAAGAGAGATTTTTCCGCCGCAAGTTGCCGCGGCGATCAGCAACGTACCGGCAACGATCCTATCGGGTATGGGTCTGTAATGGCAGCCGTGCAATTCTTTTACTCCGTCGATTACGATCGTACTTCCGCCGGCTCCGCTGACCTTACCGCCCATTGCGTTTATAAAATTTTGAAGGTCCGTTATTTCGGGTTCTTTTGCCGCGTTTCGAATACGCGTTCGCCCCTTGGCAAGCGAAGCGACCATCATCAGATTTTCCGTTGCCCCTACACTCGGAAAATCCAGCATAATATCAGCCCCTTTCAGGCGCGTGGCGTCGCAGTAGATGACTCCGTGGCTTTCTTCCACCGCGATCCCCATTTCCTGCAAGCCCTTGATATGTATATCGAGCGGCCTGACGCCTATATCGCATCCGCCGGGATACGCAACGGCGGCTTTTCCGATCCGAGCGAGAACCGGCCCCAATAAAAAAACGGACGACCGAAGCTCTTTCGCAAGCTCGGTCGGAACGCTGAATCGCAGCGGCTCTTTGCTTTCGATCTCGATCACGCTCTCCTCAAAAGATACATTCGCACCGAGCGAACGCATGATTTTGAGCATATTGTTTATATCCGTTATATTCGGAACGTTTTCGATTTCGCATTTTTCATTCGTCAGCAAACTTGCCGCAATGATAGGCAATACCGCGTTTTTCGCGGCTTTTACGCGATACTCTCCTCTTAACGAAGAGCCGCCTTTGATCAACAATTTTGACATACTTCATCTCCGAAAACCAATGATACTACATTTTATGGTTATCCGAATAAAAGTTGCCACCTTTCCGATTGACGGCAAGAAGAACGCCGACTGCCGACATAAAACTGACAAGCGAACTGCCTCCCGCGCTGACGAATGGAAGCGGAAGCCCCGTAGGTGGAATACAGCCCGTAACGACGGCAAGGTTCACCGTTGTTTGAACGGCGATCACGGACGTAATCCCCGCCGCAAGGAGCGAATCGTAGCGATCCCGCGCTTTCACCGCGGTCAAAAAACCGTAATAGACGAGAGTTCCGAATGCCGCCATTACGAGGAGCGCTCCGAATAAACCGAGTTCTTCCCCGATCACGGAAAAGATAAAATCCGATTCGGCAAAAGGAAGAAACAGATATTTTTGTCGGCTTCCGAAAAGTCCTACTCCGAAAAAACCGCCGCGACAAAGCGCGTAATAAGACTGGATCAGCTGATATCCTTCCGCCTTTGGCGAAGCCCATGGATCCAAAAAGGCGGTCAATCTTTTCAAACGATACGGTTCGAGTATGATCAAAAGCGGGATCGCAAGCGCAAGCGGAAGTGCGAGGATCAAAAGCTTTTTGATCTCGATACCGCCGACTACCAGCATAAACAGCATAACGGATAGCACGCACATCGTAATGCTCATATTCGGTTCAAGCATGATCAAAACGCACATCGCCAAGCCCACTCCGCCCACGATCAGAAGATCGCGAAATCGGCGGATCCCTTTCTCGGAAATATAGGAAGATGCGAAGACGACGTATCCGAATTTTGCGATCTCGGAAGGCTGTATCGTCATAAAGCCGAGGTTGATCCATCGCCTCGCTCCGTAACTTTCAACGCCGACACCCGGGATAAAGATTATCAGGAGCAGCGCAAAGGAAACGGCGAGAATAACGTATCGCAATTTTTTAATTTTTCCCGGGTTTACTTTGGAAAGAGCGAACATCGCCGCCGTTCCGAGAAAAAGAGCGACGCCCTGCTTCTTTACATAATAAAACGCGTCACCGAAATTCTTTTTTGCAACGTAGCTGCTTGCGCTGTAAATCATAACAAGCCCAAAGAGAGAGATCCCGATCGTCAAAACGATCAACTTGATCGCAAGCAATCGGTATTCTCTTTGAGAGGGAGAGGAAGGGACGGAAGGTTGTTTTACCCTATCTTTTTTCAGAGCAAGAACCGTATTTTTCGAGTAATGCATTGAATACCTCCCCTCTTTCTTTATAACCGGAATAACGATCGAACGACGCCGAGGCAGGCGAAAACAGAAGGATCGGAAGAGGATCGTTTGCGAAATGCCGAACGCACGCTTCGAGATCCGTCATTAAAAAGCATATTTCGCGTTCTTTACACGATAACGCCGTATAAATATCCGTAGCATTTCCTCCCGTCAGGTAGATCCTCTTGATCCGATCCGGCAGTCCTGCGGCGAGACGCGCGTAATCTTCACCTTTATCGCTCCCGCCTAAGATCAAGGCTGCGCTGTCTGAAACGGCAGAACAAGCAAACAACGTTGCGTCCACGTTCGTCCCCTTGCTGTCGTTATACACTTTCGCGCCGAAATACTCTCCCACGAATTCATTTCTGAATGGCGGAAGCTCGACCGATCCATAGCAATCCAAAAAGCGCGGATCTACCCCCGAAACGGTGCAAGCAACGGAAAAAGCGCATAAGAAATCCGCGTCGTATGAGGCGCCGCGGGATTCTATCGGCAGATGAAAGCGCCCTGCGGAGCATTCGATTTCTCGTCCGCACAAACGAAAATTCGATTCTTTTCCGGACGCACTGTATCGCACTCCGCCCTTATAGTTCGACTGGATCGGATCGTCCGCGTTTACGACGGTCTTATGCGCTCTCGTGAGCAAAGAAAGTTTTATTTTTTGATAATTGTTCTTATCGTGATGGCGATCCAAATGATCTTCTCCGACGTTTGTCAATGCCGCGCATTCCGCGAAAAAAATTTCGCTTTGTTCGATTTGAAAGCTACTGATCTCGATTACGACAAAATCGTTTTTTCCGATCTTTCCGACTTTTGAAATAAACGGCACGCCGATATTCCCCAAAACATATGTCTTCCCCACTTTGGAAAGCATCGAACCGAGGATCGTACAAACGGACGTTTTTCCGTTCGTTCCGCTGACCGCAATGATTTTTTTACTCTTACAATTCAAAAAAGCAAGGTCGATCTCGGATAGGATCGGAATTCCCTTTTCTCGAAGGGAAGAAAGCAGCTTATGGCTTTTGGAGACTGCCGGGCTTACGACTGCAAAATCATAAGCAACGTCTTTTTCTCTCGGAGAAAGCGCAAGCCGATCGTCATACACGAAGGTCGAAGCTCCCTCTTTTTTCAAAAACGATTCTGCCGCCTTTCCGCTTTCACCGTATCCGATGATCAATACATTTTTATGTTCATAACGCATACATTCCAACCGCCACCGAGATTATGGCAAGCACGCCCATAATAAGAGTGACCGTGGAATAAATATTGCATATTTTCGCCTCACCGTACCCTTTTTTCTCCAAATGATGATGATACGGCGCCATCAAAAATATTCGTTTCCCATGCGTCAGCTTAAAATAACCTACTTGCAGTATAATTGTTATGCCTGACACAATGTACATTATTCCAACGAAAAGAATCAAAAACGGTTGTTTCGAAAATAAAGCGATCGCCGCGGACGCGCCGCCGAGGGCGAGCGAGCCGGTGTCTCCCATAAATATTTCGGCTTTGTTGGTATTAAATAAGAGAAACGCGAGAACGCCTCCGATCAAGCTGAAAACGAATACGAGAAGCGTTTCGTCTGCGCCTGACGTAAAAGCGTACATAAACAGAACGACGCCGAAAGTAAAAAGATAAACGAGACTGCAATTCGAAGCCAGTCCGTCCACTCCGTCCGTTAAGTTAACGCAATTGGATAAAGCAAGATAAATAAATGCAGCGAAGGGAATGTAAAACACGCCGAAATCTACTGCTTTTCCGTAAAAAGGAACATACACGGCACTACCGATCGAGTCACTCCGATAGGCATAGACCGCAACGATGAGAGCGATGGCAACTTGTCCGATTATTTTTTGATACGGTCGAAGCCCCATATTATCTTTCGTTTTTATTTTGATAAAATCGTCCAAAAAACCAAGAACGGCGAAGGACAGCATAACGAAAGATGCGATAAGCCCGATCGAAAGCCCTTTTCCGAAGCAAAAAGCAGCCGTCGTTAAAAGCGAAGGGATCAAAAAGATAAAGCCTCCGAAAGTCGGTGTTCCGGCTTTTTGGGCGTGTTGCGAAACGTACCCCAAAATCGGCTGTTTCGCTTTGAGTTTCTTTGCGGACGCTATAACGAGAGGCGCGAGAACCATTCCCGCAAAAAACGAGGTCAAAAGAGCGATGCATACGCTTATAAGCAATCCGAACGTATTCAATATAGCACCTACTTTCCTAATTGTTGGATAATTTCGAAATCGCTAAACGGTTTTTTTTCGCCTTTTCGATCGATATACGTTTCGTGCCCTTTCCCGGCAACGACGATCGTATCTCCCTTTTCCGAAAGCGCATACGCCCGTTCGATCGCTTCCGCTCTGTTCAGAACGATCTCATAAGAGGCGCCGTTCTCGATACCGGCCGCGATCTCACGCGCGATCTCCGACTCGTCTTCAAAACGAGGATTATCGTCCGTAACGATGACGTGCGAAGAGTATTCAGACGCAACTTTACCCATGATCGGGCGTTTTCCCTTATCTCGATTGCCTCCGCATCCGAACACGGTAAAAAGCTTTCCGGAATAGTTTTCTTTCGCGTCTTTCAAAAGGTTTTCAAGTCCGTCCGGCGTATGGGCGTAATCCACGATAAATCGACGCCCTTCCACGAATCGCATATCGTATCGACCCGGTACTATGCTTATTTTTTCAAGCGCTTTACGGATCGTGATCGGACGGATCCCCATATACATGGCCGTTGCCGTTGCCGCCATGACGTTATACACGTTAAATCTCCCGAACAACGGCGTACGGACGTTTATAATGCAATCGAAAGCGTTCATCGTAAAGGAAAGCCCGTTTTCGTTTTCTTGAATATCGATCGCGAAAACGTCTGCGGGATTGCGAATGCCATAGGTAATCGTCGGCACGAGGGGGTTTTCGAGCAATCTGACTCCGTAAGGATCGTCTGAGTTAACGACGGCGAGAGCCGTATTCGGATGACAAAAATACGAAAGCTTAACGTTTGCGTAAGTTTCCATATCCTTAAAAAAATCAAGATGATCTTGCGTAACGTTCGTTAAAATCCCGGCTTTTGCCTTGATCCCCGCAAGTTTATCATAATGAATCGCATGCGCGGATGCTTCCATAAAAACGTATTGAACGCCTTGCATCCGCATCGCCGATAAGTTATAGTGCAGCTCCATCGGATCGGGCGTCGTCAGAACCCCTTCTCTCCTTTCCCCGTCCACCGAGTAGCCGAGAGTTCCGATCGTGGCGGTTTTAAATCCGGCAGCGGAAAAGATAGAAGAAAGGATCTCCGTCGTTGAAGTTTTTCCATTCGTTCCCACGACCGTTACGATATTCATTTTTTCAGCAGGATTGTCGTAAAAATTTCCACATGCGACTGCAAGCGATTTTCTGACGTTTTTAACGACAAACAAGGGAAGCGAAGTCGGAATTTCCGATTCGGACACGATCGCGACCGCGCCCTTTTTCTCCGCCTCCGAAACAAACTCGTTTCCATCCGATCTCTCTCCTTTCAGGCAAAAGAAAACTTTACCGGACAATTCTTTTCGGCTGTCTATCTCGATCCCGAGAACGTTTACGTTCGTATAATTTTTTACTTTTATGACCTCAACGTTTGCAAGTAATGATTGTATTGTCATTTCAATCCTCCGATAGAGCGATCAAAGCGATCGCGTTTGAGCTGATAACGGCGCCTGCCTCCGGATACGCCGCGACGACGGTTCCTCCGCTTCCGCTGATTTCAAAATGAATGCCGAGTTTCGACAATGCTTTGATCGCGTTCCCTGCCGTTTCGCCCACCAAATTCGGCATCTCGAAATAGGTATGGGAAGCGACCTCTTCCGTAGGTCGGATCTCCTTATAAGAAAATATCCTCGAAAATATTTGACCCACGTACGGAGCGGCGACCAAACTTCCGTAATAACGGTATCCTTGCGGTTCGTCAACCATAAAATAAACGATATATTCCGGATCTTCCACCGTACTGAATCCGATAAAAGAAGACACATATTTTCCCGAGGCGATCGCCCCGTTCGCGTATTTTTGAGCAGTACCTGTTTTCCCTCCGATCGAATAACCCGGAACACCCGCGAGTTTTCCGCTTCCGAGCGAAACGACGTTTTTTAATAGTTTTCTGACCGTTGCGCTCGTTTCTTCCGTTATAACGTTTCTTTTTACAGATGGATAATTCCGGATCACCGTATTTCCTTCGGCGCCCGAGATCCCTTTCATTAAATAAGGCGTAACGAGATTCCCTCCGTTTACGGCTGCGGCAGTTGCCGCAATCAGTTGCAAAGGCGTGATCGCAATCGCTTGCCCAAATCCGATTCGAGCTGCGTCCACCGGTTTAACCGATTCTTTTTTTAATAGGATCGAAGACGTTTCACCCGCAAAATCGATTCCTGTTTTCGCACGCAAACCAAACGCCTCGAAGTAGGAATACATTCGCTCCACGCCGATCCGTTCCGCAAGCTCCATAAATACGCAGTTACAGCTGTTTTGCACTCCCTCCGCAAAAGTTTGACTCCCGTGTCCGATGGACTTCCAACATTTGATTCTTTTCCCGTCCACAACCTTTCCGCCTGCACAGTAAAATCGATCTTTTTCACTAACCACACCGAGGGAAAGCGCGATCGCAGTCGTCAAGATCTTAAAAGTGGATCCCGGCTCGTAAACGGACGTAATCGCGTTGAGTTTCATTTTCGCGAAAAGTGCGTTTACGTCACTCCTGTCTATGTGATTCAAATCAAATGAAGGCGCTTGCGCCATCGCTTCGATCGCACCCGTTTTCGCATTCATTACAACGCAGTTCGCACTCTTCGCATTATACTCGGAAAGAGCGGATTTTACGGCATTTTCAGCAAAAAACTGTATATAAGAATCGATGGTCAGATCAAGATTCAATCCATCCGTTGCCGGTATATATTTCAACTCGGAAGAGAGTTCTTTTCCTATAAGATCGGTTTCGGTAAGTTCCTTTCCGTCTTGCCCTCTCAAATACTCGTTGTAATATTCTTCGAGTCCGGCTTGCCCTTCTCCGTCCGCGTTTACAAACCCGAGGAGCTGAGACATATAATCTCCGTATTTATAATACCTTTCGATATCTCTTCCGAAATACATTCCGTCCGCACCGGAGGAAAGAAGCGCAAGCATTTCTTCTTTGGAGAGTTTCTTGGCAACGGTTATTTCCGAAACCCCTTTTTTGGATATTTTGCTTAAAATTTCGTCGTATTTTTTCCCTAAAACCTCTGCGATCGCGTTCGCTGTTTTTTCCACGGTAGTTGTTGCATTCGGGCGAACGTATAAAGTATACGTCGTATTGCATCCCGCGAGAACGATTCCGTTCGTATCGCGAATAGCGCCGCGAACGGCGGACAAAGGAACGTCGCGCGTCCACTGATCTAAAGCTCGCGCTTGTAAGGATCTGCCTTTGACGATCTGCAAATAAACGAGTTTACCGAACACGACTAAAAAAATAAAGGTTATCAGCATCATAATTGCGAATAACCTTCTTTTGATTGAAATTTGTGATATTAAATTCAAGAACCGTCAGCCTCCGAATGCACCGTTCAACCAGCTGCAAAACTTGTCGAAACCTTTTTCTTTTTCTTCGGTGCGTTGAATGCTTTCCGGTATTTCCACGAGGACGAGATCCCCGTTTTTCGTTAACACGTAATTTTCTCCGCCTGCTTTTTCTTCCGCTTCGCCTTCCGCGGCGCTGACTCCTTCTTTTTGCGTGTTTTCCGCGCTTGCCGAAACGCTCGTCGCCGTCATTTTGGAAGTTGTGATCGTTTTCGCCTTGAAATCAACGAGCGAGAGCGAAACGGCGAGAACGGCTACTAACGCCAGAACGAGATACGCAACCATAAACGGCATTCTCTTTCTGTTGAAAACTTTCTTTTCTTTCTTTTGCTCGGACGAATGCTTTCTATCCCACATTCTGTCGAAATTGTTGTCTGCGGGTTCCAAGGTCGAAGCATAAAAGTTATAGCGATTTTCATCTTGTCTTTCCAATCGACTTTTGCTTGCCTTGCGTTCGAGAGAATTCATCAGTCTGTCACGCTCTTGATCGGATGTCATCATTCTTTCGTTTTCGTAGCGCGCTTCCGAATATCGATCGTCACCGTAAGAAAAACGGCTCGAACGGGAATCTCCGTAAGCAGTTTCGGCTCTCGTATAGGTATCGTAACGGTTTGCCACTAACATCTTATTCTCTCCTTTTTTTCTTTATACCTTTTTTTCCGCAACGCGGAGTTTAGCGCTTTTCGCTCTTGAATTTACTTCCAATTCTCTTTTTGAAGCAACGATCGGTTTCCTTGTAACGATCTCTACTTCACTGACCTTTCCGCAGGTGCAGATCGGCGTCTTTGGCGGGCAAATGCAATCGAGTTCGGCATATTTCATTGCTTGCTTAACGATCCTATCTTCCAAGGAATGGAAAGTTATTACCGCGATCCTTCCGCCTTTTTTCAGCAATTTGATCCCTTTCAGAACCGCTTCGTACAAACCGGTGAGTTCCCCGTTTACTTCGATTCGGATCGCTTGAAACACCCTTTTCGCAGGATGAGATCCGCTATATCGAACCTTCGGAGGAATTGACTTTTCGATGATTCGAACGAGTTCCCCTGTCGTTTTCAGCGGCGATTTTTCTCGCGCCTTAACGATGTTGGAGGCTATTTTCCTTGCAAACGGTTCTTCTCCGTATTTGAAGAATATATCTACGAGGTCTTTCTCCGAATAGGAATTCAAAAGAGATTCCGCGGTCAAAGCCGATTCTTTATCCATTCGCATATCGAGCGGAGCGTCGAATCGATAGGAAAAGCCTCTTTCCGGCGTATCCAATTGATAGGACGAAACGCCAAGATCCATCAGTATTCCGTCTAACGGCTCTCCTTGCCAACTTTCCAAGACGTTTTTGAAATCGTCGTGAAAGTAAACGACGGAATCACCGAGAACGGATTTTGCGTATGAAAGCGCGTCCGAGTCTTTATCCACTGCGTACAGCTTACCGGTCGTTAATTTCGAAAGGATTTTGGAGCTATGGCCCGCGCCGCCGAGCGTACAATCAAGATACGAGCCCGAAGGATCGATGTTTAAGCTTTCGATCACTTCCTCCGCCATAACGGGAATATGAGCGAATTCTGCCATTATTTAAGCGCCTTAAAGTCCGCCATATTGGATTGTGAAACGGACTTATCCTTTCTCTTCGCGAAGTTTTCCTCGCTCCAGATTTCAAGCTTATTTACGACGCCTACGAACACGATCTCGTCTTTTAATCCGACTTTTTCTCTCATGGCAAGCGGGATTTGAAAGCGATCCTGACTGTCCGACGTAAAAGGATAAATGTTTGCAAACATTTCGCGGACGCTATCGTACTCGTCGCCATCATACACTTCGAGGTTGGCGTACTTTTCATAAATCTTATCCATCATATCTTCCGTGTAAACCACGAGATACTCTCCGGCGCCGTAACCAATGGAAAGATTATGTCCGAGCAATTCTTTGATCCTTGCCGGAATGCGAACCCTTCCCTTCGGGTCGATTTGATATTTGTAAGTGCCGGTGATGATATTTTTCAAGAAAGCCATCCCTCCTTGTCCATATCATAACACTTTTCATCCATTTTCGTCCACTATTTTTGAAAAAAACCTTAAAATTTTTTAATCCTTTTTTGCGTATTACTACATTTAGTATAAAAAGCTATAATGAACCACAATATATTTGATTTTATGCGTGGAGAAAAGTGGATGCAAAGATTCAATTTCTCCGATTTTCCACCTCTTATTCCGTAAAAAAAATACCCCGTTTGAGCAAGTCAAGCGGGGAAAATGAGGAAAAGTGGTTAAAAATGGTCGATCAATCCAAAACCCGAACGAGGGCAAAGTCAACGAGATCGCAGCTCGTTAAAAGATAGTTCGTTCCGCCGATAAATACGCGACGCTTTGCATAAACGTTCCCGTGTAAGTGTCCGTACACAACGGTTTCTACTCCATAAGAAGAGAAAAGCTCCGTAACTTCCGTCGGAGAAAGATCCACGCCAAAGGGAGGAAAATGCGTCATTCCGATCACAACGTCACCCTCTTTTCTTTCTTTTTGCATCGCCTTTAAGGACATTTCCAAGCGCAACAATTCTCGTTTATAGATTTTCCTATCTTCTTCGCTTTCTCCGTCAAGGCTCCAACCGCGACTTCCGCAAAAAAGATATTGATCGATTCGGATCACGTCGTTTTGAAGAGCAAACACGCCGTTTGGCAGCGCATTCCGAACCTTCCCGATCGATTGCCACCAATAATCGTGATTTCCTTTCAAAAAAATTTTTTTTCCGGGTAGTTCGGCGATCGCATCGAGATCGGGTTTCGCTTCCTCCAGCGTCATACCCCAAGAAATATCCCCCGAAACGAGAACTACGTCACTTGGGGATACTTTTTCGATCCAATCTTTGCGGATCTTTTCAAAATGCCCTTCCCATTTTTTACCGAACACGTCCATCGGCTTGTCCACGGTATTACCGAGGTGAAGGTCGGATATGCAATAGATCATACGTAAATCATAGCATAGATCCGCGCGCTTTTTCAAGTTATTTAAGCGCGCGGATCCTGCTTTTGATTTAACGCGGGAAGAGCGGCAAATCGAAAAATCCTTCGCAAATCTCTTCTTGATATTCCTGACAAGGCGGTATGTAGCAATATCCGTAAGACGGAACGAGAAGCTCGACGTCCATTACGACCTTCAAAATGATCGTTACGCACAGCGTAATTTGGAACGTGCCGTCCGAAACGTAATTTCCTTCGGCGGAGACCGCATTTACGACCGCAACGATTTCATACGGCATGACCGACGGTTCGGGAACTCTGAGAAGAACGTCGCGAGAAAGCGTAAGAGAAGACGTTCCCGTCGCCTGCGCTCCGTTTGCGTCAACAAACGAAACTTGCAAAGGGATCGTTACGTTCGCCTGCACCCTACTGCAACCGGGCGTTTCGCTTGCGGGCGTAACCACGAGGTCGGAAACGACGCCCAGAGAAGACGAACTTCTTGCGGATACAAAAGTAAAGGGTTGCGCAACGTCCGCGGGGACAGTGCTTTCAAGCGTAATCGTTTGATCGGTCAATGTTTCTTGCTTAATGCAAGCGTCGAAAACTTTTTTAACTTCGATACAAACTTTTTCGCATAATCCGTTAGCGGCATTCCCAACGATCGGTCCCGGCATACGATCGGGGCGCACATTGTTTGAAAATGACATAAAATTACCTCCTTTGATAGTCACTACTAAATAATATGAAAGGAGGAAAATAAAAGTGCGATTTATTTGTTTGGGAGAATATCCGAAAGCAAAGACAAGATCTCTTCTCTGCCGTCCGAGGAAAGAGACGAGGCCGCAAGAACGTTTTTTTCGCTCTCACCGAAAGCACGGGCAATCGCTTGCAGAGCCGGTTTTCTGTTCATTTTGGAAAGTTTATCCGCCTTCGTCGCAACGATAGTAAAAGGTATATTATAAAAACGCAGGTAATCAGCGAGTTGCAAATCGAGATCCGAGGATTCCCTTCTGATGTCCACGAGTAAAATCACGTGTTTCAGCGCTTTGGATTCTTGCAAATAAAACTCAATGATCCCCTTCCAAAGGTCCTTTTCTTTGTCCGTAACTTTCGCGTATCCGTACCCCGGGAGATCCACGAGGTAAAACTCTCCTTTATTTACGTTGAAATAATTGAGCATACGCGTTCTGCCGGGTTCGGAAGAGGAGCGAGCGAGTTTTTTTCGCCCTGTCAGCATATTGATAAAAGAAGACTTTCCGACGTTCGATCTTCCGGCGATCGCGATCTCCGGAATCGAAGTCTGATAAATTTTCTTGGTTACGACGCTGGTTTCGTATTCCGCGGAAAGAATCTTCATAGCGATAAAAGCAAGGAATAAACTTCTTTGATCTCGCTTACGTAATGGAATTTCATTTTTTCACGGAGATATTCGGGGATATCGCGAACGTCCTTTTCGTTCCCCTTCGGTAAAATGATTTGATCGATTCCATGTCTCAACGCGGCAAGACACTTTTCTTTAACGCCGCCGATCGGGGTAACGCTGCCGACGAGCGTTACTTCGCCCGTAATCGCAAAATCCCCTCGCACCTTTTTATCGATCAACGCGGATAAAACGGCGGTGGAAATCGCAGCGCCGGCGGAAGGTCCGTCTTTGGGAACCGCACCTTCGGGGAAATGAACAAACACGTCTTTTTCGGAAAGATCGCCGTCTCCGAGCCCTTCGGATATAACGAATTTTCGGGCGTTTGCGATTGCGATCTCAACCGATTCCTTCATAACCGCGCCGAGATTTCCCGTTACGATTTTCTTATCTTTTCCTTTGATAACGACGCATTCAACGTCGAGCGTATCTCCTCCGTTTTCCGTCCAAGCAAGTCCGTGTACGACGCCTACTCGATCCTCTTTTTTCAAAGATTCTTCGGCAAATCTGGGTATTCC
>DGWX01000068.1 GCA_002395405.1 Christensenella sp. UBA4247 | reverse complement strand
GACAAACTCGTGGATTTCCAAATCGAAGGCGGGATCGACGCGCTCGTCGCGGCGGGAACGACGGGTGAGAGCAGTACCTTAACGGACGAAGAACACGTGGAGGTCATAAAACGCGTCGTTCGAAAAACGGCGGGCAGAGTCCCCGTGATCGCGGGAACGGGCAGCAACGACTGCGCTTACGCGATCAAACTTTCCGAAGACGCTTGCCGCGCGGGAGCGGACGCTCTCCTTCTCGTTACCCCCTATTATAACAAAGCTACGCAGGGCGGCTTGATCAAAATGTACACCGAGATCGCGGAAAGCGTGGAT
Organism: Christensenella sp. UBA4247; assembly: GCA_002395405.1. Taxonomy (GTDB): domain Bacteria; phylum Bacillota; class Clostridia; order Christensenellales; family CAG-1252; genus CAG-1252. Next base: position 43,595 of record DGWX01000068.1, on the reverse strand, counting down.
CGCCCCATCGTGCTCTATAACGTTCCGTCGAGAACGGGGGTCAATATCGAGCCGCAAACGTACGCCGCGCTGAAAAAGGTCAAAAACATCAAAGCGATCAAGGAAGCCTCGGGCAATATAAGCAAAGCGGTGGAAACGATGGCGCTCGTAGGAGATTCCCTCGATCTTTACAGCGGAAACGACGATCAGATCGTTCCGCTGATGAGCCTCGGCGGGAAGGGCGTGATCAGCGTTTTATCCAATTTGCTTCCCAAAGAAACGAGCGAGATGTGCCACGCGTTTATGCGGGGCGACGTCAAAAAGGCGGCGGCGATGCAGTTCCGCTATATCCCTTTGATCCAATCTCTTTTTTCGGAAGTGAACCCCATTCCCGTTAAAGCGGCTATGACGCGCCTCGGATTCGGCGACGGATCTTTGCGCTTGCCTTTAACGCCGATGGAAGAAGCGCACGAGCAAGTTTTGATCGAGAGAATGAGAGAAGCGGGGCTCGACGTTTGATATGAAAATACTCGTACACGGCGCGGGCGGCAGGCTCGGAGAAGAAGTGATCAAAGAAGCAAAAGCGGCGGGACACGAAGTCATCGCCGTGGATCAAACGGGGAAAAGTTCGGAGAAAAAAACCTACGCGTCTCTTTCGTCCGTAACGGAAAAAGCGGACGCGATCGTGGACTTTTCTTTCCACCTCGCGACGCCTGCTCTGATGGCTTACGCCGCTCAAAACGCGTTGCCCGCCGTCATTGCCACGACGGGGCAAACCGCGGAAGAAAAAGCCTCGATCGAAGAGGCGGCGAAGATCGTCCCCGTTTTTTTCAGCGCGAATATGAGCCTCGGCGTCGCGCTTTTGTCCGCCCTCGTTAAAGTAGCGGCGGCATTTCTCAAAGAGGACGACGTGGAGATCGTCGAATATCATCACAACAAAAAGCAAGACGCGCCTTCCGGAACGGCGCTTATGCTCGCCCGTTCGGTCGAAGAAGCGAGAGGCAAAATGAACGTGATCGAAGGAAGGCATGGCGTTCGTAAAAGAGAAAAAGGCGATCTCGGAATCAGTTCCGTTCGGATCGGGAGCGTCGTCGGGAAACACGAAGTTATGATGAGCGACGGAGTGGAAACCATTACCTTGACGCACGAAGCGCACGATAAAGCCCTTTTTGCCAAAGGCGCGATCAAGGCGGCGGAATTTATCGCGGGGAAAAAGCCCGGGTTTTATACGATGAAAGATCTCCTGGAGGGAGTGCTCGAATGAAGATCCCCTTTACGAAGATGCACGGCGCGGGAAACGATTATATTTACGTAAACTGTTTGGACGGTTTGTATTTCGATCCGTCCGAATTCGCGATCAAAGCCTCTCCGCGGCATTTCTCCGTGGGAAGCGACGGCGTCGTTCTCATTATGAAAAGCGACGTTGCCGACGCGAAAATGAGAATGTTCAACGCGGACGGAAGCGAAGGAAAAATGTGCGGAAACGCGATCCGCTGCGTGGGAAAGTACCTTTCGGACGGCGGCTTTACGCAAAAAGACATTCTTACGATCGAAACGCTCTCCGGCATTAAGACGCTGACGCTGTATAAAGAAAACGGAAAGGTCGAAAGAGTATCCGTCGATATGGGAAGGGCGAGTTTCAAAAAGCAAGATATTCCCGTTTTGACCGAAGGGGAGGAGATGATCCGCGAGCCGCGGGAAGTCCTCGGCAAGACCTATCGCATGACGGCGGTCTCGATGGGAAATCCGCATTCCGTTATTTTTACGGAGGGCGTTCGCTCGCTCGACCTTGAAAGGATCGGACCCACGTTCGAAAACCTTCCGATCTTTCCGGAGCGGGTCAATACCGAGTTCGTGGAAGTGATCTCGGACAAAGAGCTTTTCATGCGCGTATGGGAGAGAGGAAGCGGCGAAACTTTCGCTTGCGGAACGGGCGCCTGTGCGGTCGCGGCGGCGGCGGTCAGAAACGGGATCTCTCCGTCCGGCGAGGACATTAAAATCAAATTGATCGGCGGCGATCTTACGATCAAAGTCTCGGAGTCTTACGCCGTAAGTATGACGGGCGGCGCGACAAAAGTGTATGAAGGAGTATTCGAATTATGATGAAGATCAAAGTGAACGAAAATTTCGCGGCGCTTAAAGAAAGTTATCTTTTTTCCGAAATCGGGAAAAGAGTCAGAGCGTACAAAGAAGCGCACCCCGAAAAGAAGGTCATTCGCCTCGGCATCGGCGACGTAACGCTGCCTTTGGCGCCCGTCGTCGTAAGCGCGATGGAAAAGGCGGTCAAAGAAATGGGAGTCAAAGAGACCTTCCGCGGGTATCCGCCCGAGTACGGACACGATTTTTTGCGCGAAGCGATCTCCGCCTACTATAAGAGAAAGGGCGTAAAAGTCGCCGCGGGCGACGTGTTCGTGTCGGACGGTGCGAAGAGCGACGTGGGCAATATCGTGGATATCCTCGGCAAGAACACCGTTTTGATCCCCTCTCCCGTCTATCCCGTGTATATGGATAGCAACGTCATGAGCGGGAACAAGATCGAGCTTTTGGAAGAAAGCGAAGCGGACGGTTTCCTCGGTTCTCCCTGCGTGTTGGACGGAGAAACGTACGTGATCTATATTTGCTCTCCGAATAATCCCACCGGAGCGACTTACGACAGAGCCGGATTGAAAGAATGGGTGGATTACGCGCTTGAAAGCGGTTCTTTGATCATATTCGACAGCGCTTACGAAGCGTTTATCCACGGCGATTATCCCCATTCGATTTACGAGATCGAGGGCGCGGAAAAATGCGCGATCGAGATTTGCTCGTTTTCCAAAACCGCCGGCTTTACGGGAACTCGCTGCGCTTGGACGGTCGTTCCCGAAACGCTCGAGACCGAGAGCGGATTCTCTCTCAAAAAACTTTGGGCAAGGCGTCAGGCAACGAAATTCAACGGCGTTTCCTATCCCGTTCAACGCGGTGCGGAAGCGGCGCTTTCGGAAGAGGGCGTAAAAGAATGCGCGGCGCTCGTGGATTACTATATGGAGAACGCCCGCTTGATCTCCGAAGCGCTTTCCGAAAAAGGCGTGTGGCATACGGGCGGCGTTTGCTCTCCTTACATTTGGCTGAAATGCCCGAACGGACTCAGCGGCTGGGAGTTTTTCGATTTGCTTCTCGAAAAAGTCCAGATCGTAGGAACGCCGGGCGAAGGATTCGGCGACGCGGGCTCCGGTTATTTCAGACTGACCGCATTCGGAAGCCGCGAAGATACGATGGAAGCGGTCAACCGCCTTAAAACGATACTGTAACCCGTTCGAAAAAATTCGCGCGAAAAAGCTCTTTGCGAAAGGAGAAAAACGAAAATGTTGCATAAAAACCTCGGGATCAACGAAAAAGGGCATTTGACCATAGGAAACGCGGACGTCGTTTCCCTTGCGGAAAAATACGGAACGCCGCTGATGATTTTGGACGACGGGCGCATTCGTCGCAATATCCGCCTTTACAAAAAAGCGGTAGAAGAAAACTTCGGAAAGGGCAGCTTGCCTTTATTTGCCTCCAAAGCGCTTTGCTTTAAGGGGATCTATCGGCTGGCAAAGGAAGAAGGGATCGGAATGGACGCGGTCTCCGTCGGCGAACTATTTACGGCGGAGCAGGCGGGATTCGACCTCTCTCTCGCTTATTTTCACGGAAACAATAAGACGGACGAAGATATTGCGTTCGCCGTTTCGCACGGCGTGGGAACGTTCGTCGTGGATAACGAGGACGAGCTTCGCGCGTTGAACGAATACCTTGAAAAGGTCGGAAAAAAGCAAAAAATCCTTCTTCGCATTACTCCCGGGATCGATCCCCATACGCATAAAGCGATCGTAACGGGCAGCGTGGACAGCAAATTCGGCTCGGCGATCGAAACGGGACAAGCCGAGGAAATTACCCGACTCGCGCTCTCGTTGAAAAACGTCGAGTTGCAAGGCTTCCATTGCCATATCGGATCGCAGATCTTCGAGATCGAGCCTTTTGCGGAAGCGGCGTCCGTTATGCTTTCCTTTATCGCCTATATCAAAACGCAAACCGGATTCGAGGCGAAAATTCTGAATCTCGGCGGCGGGCTCGGCGTAAAGTACGTGGAAGGGCAGGAAGAACTCGATTACGCCGCGGTGATCGGAGAAATGGCGAAGGCGATCAAACTGCGCGCGGCGGAGATCGGCGTATCCCTTCCGCTGATCCTTTTGGAACCCGGTCGCAGCCTCGTTGCGGACGCGGGATTGACGGTTTATACCGTCGGCAGCGTTAAAACCATCAAGGGCTATAAGAGCTATGTGTCGGTGGACGGCGGTATGCCGGACAACCCTCGTTTCGCCCTTTACGAAGCGCCCTATACTCTTCTTCTCGCGAACAAAGCGGGAGAAAAGGGGGATTTCTTTTGCTCGGTCGTCGGGCGTTGCTGCGAGAGCGGCGATATTTTGCAGGAAAACGTTTGTTTGCCTTCGCCTCGGCGCGGCGATTATCTCGCCGTCCTTTGCACGGGGGCGTATAACTATTCGATGGCGTCGAACTATAATCGCATTCCGCGCCCCGCGATCGTGTGGGTAAAAGATGGGGCGGACAGTATCGCGGTGCGCCGCGAAACAAACGAAGATATGATCCGGTTAGAGGTGTAAAGCGTGAGAGAAGCAGGCGTTTTGTTGCCCGTTTCCGCCCTTCCTTCGGAAGAGGGGATCGGGACGCTCGGAAAGGGCGCTTATGATTTCGTTGATTTTTTGGCGGCGAGTTCCTTTTCCGTTTGGCAAGTTTTGCCGTTGACTCCGACTCTCGACGGAAACTCTCCCTATTCTTCCGTTGCGGCGTTTGCGCTCAATCCTTTGTATATCGACCTAGCGGAACTTACCGAAGAAGGGCTGCTGACGAGCGAAGAACTGCCCGCAAAGAAAAGCGGAAAGATCGATTATCCTTCCGTTAAACGCGAAAAAGATCGATTGCTTCGCCTCGCGTTTTCCCGCTTCGATAAAAGAAACGAAGAATTTATTTCCTTTGAAAGAGAGGGAGCCTATCGCGATTACGCCGCTTTCTCTTCTCTCGGCGAATATTTCGGCGGCAAAGCTTTTTACGATTGGGGAGACGGCTATTCTTCTTACGATCCGATTCGAACAAAAGCCTTCCTTTCGGCGCACGAGGACTCTTATTTATATTACGTGTTTACGCAATATCTTTTTTCGAAGCAATGGAAAAGGCTGAAAACTTATGCGAACGGAAAAGGGATCCGGATCCTTGGCGATCTCCCGATCTATCTTTCTCGCAACAGCGTGGAAATGTATGCCCATTCGGAGCTGTTTATGCTCGGGGAAGACGGCGCTCCCGCTCTCGTCGCCGGCGTTCCTCCCGATTATTTTAACGAAGAGGGGCAGCTATGGGGCAACCCGTTATACGATTGGGAAAGGATGAAGGCGGACGGCTACTCGTGGTGGCGCGAGCGCATTCGCCGCGAACTTTCTTTGTTCGATATTCTTCGCATCGATCATTTTCGCGGGCTCGATCGTTTTTATGCGATCGACGCTTCGGCGCCGAACGCAAAAGAAGGAAAATGGCTTCCGGGTCCCGGCGCCGCGCTTTTTGAAGGATTCGAAGACGCGCCGATCGTGGCGGAAGATCTCGGATATATAGACGACAGCTTGCGCGAGATGCTGAAAAAAGTAGGCTATCCCGGAATGAAAGTGTATGAATTCGGGCTGAACGGCGATCCGTGGAGCGAGCATAAGCCCGCGAATTACCGGGAGAATGTCGTTGCCTATACGGGAACGCACGACAATATGCCTTTCAAAGGCTATTTGGACGGATTGAAAGGGGAAGAGAAAAAGACGGCGATCCGCGACATCAAAACGCAAGCGGAAGTTTTGTCCGTTCCTCTTCGATTGCAAAATAACGCGATGCTGACGAGGACCGCCGTGGAGACCCTGTTCGCTTCCAAAGCGCGCCTCGCGATTTGCCCGATGCAGGATCTTTTGTCGCTCGGGGCGGAAGCGAGAATGAATACGCCCGCTCTCGTCAGCGAAGAGAATTGGGCTTGGCGGCTCGATCGGGGCGCGATCAAAGAAAGCTTGATCCGATCTCTTTCGAAAATGTTGAAAGCGACCGATCGCGCGAATAAAGAAAAAGAGGCGGCTTTGTAAAAAAATGTGTAAAAGAAAAGGATCCAAAGAAAAAATGAGCTCCATAGAAAGCAGGATGAACGAAGAGCGCTTCGAAAACCTTCGAAAGCTCGTAACCGAATTCGAAAAAACGTTGCCCTCGGGAAAGCTCAGAGAAACGTTTGACCGTTGCTTTTTCAATACGATCTTGACCACGACCTTTTTCGAAAAGGACGGATCGGTTTTCGTTTTAACGGGCGATATTCCCGCTATGTGGCTTCGCGATTCGGCGGCGCAAGTAATGCAGTATCTTTTTTTCGCGAAGGAGTCGGACGAAGTAAGGACCTTGATCAAAGGCGTTCTCAAAAAGCAGTTCGAATACATTTTGATCGATCCTTATGCGAACGCGTTCAACCGCGAAGCGAACGGAAACGGGCACTCGACCGACCTTCCTCGTCAATCGCCTTGGGTATGGGAAAGAAAATTCGAATTGGATTCCCTTTGCTATCCTTTTTTCCTCGCGATCCGCTATTATGAAGAAACGGCGGACGAATCGGTGTTCGACGAGCTGTTCTTGCGCGCGTTTGACGAAGCGACGCGCGTTTTCCTCGTTGAACAGGATCACCCGAACGCTTCTTCCTATTCGCATTTTATTCCGACGAAGGATCCTTCATGCTTCTGCGGGAAAGGCGGCCCCGTTTCGGGCGGAGCGCTCGTTTGGTCGGGCTATCGTCCGAGCGACGACAAGTGCGCTTACGGTTATTATATCCCCGGCAATATGTTTATTTGTTCCGTTCTGTCTTCTCTTTCTCCCGTTTTCGAAAAACGAAAGGACGAAAAGCGCGCTTCCCTTTGTCGCGATTTGACCGATTCGATTCGGCGCGAGATCGAAGAAAAGGGCGTCGTGGAGAAAGAGGGAAAGAAAGTTTACGCTCTGGAAACGGACGGACTCGGTCATTATAATTTGATGGATGACGCGAACATCCCCAACCTTCTCGCGATCCCGTATTATCGCTATCCGTTCGTCGATCCGATCGTGTATCAAAATACGCGCGATTTGGTGCTGAGCAAGAATAACCCGTATTATTACGAAGGGAAATGTATAACCGGGATCGGAAGCCCCCATACGCCGAAAGATTACGTTTGGCCGCTTTCTTTGATCATCGAAGCCCTGACGACTTCGGACGGCGCGCGCGTCCGCGCGCTCGTGGATATGATCGTAAACAGCACGGGCGGGACGGGGTATATCCACGAAGGTGTGTATAAAGACGACGACAAAAAATTTACCCGACATTGGTTTGCTTGGGCGAATTCGCTGTTTGCCTATTTGGTCCTTTCCAAAAAGGAGTGTTTAACGGAAAAATGAGCGAAAAATCAAACGGAACGATCTATCTGTCCATCGACATCGGCGCTTCCTCGGGGCGCCATATCGTCAGCCGACTTGAAGGAGATAAGCTCGTTCAAAAGGAAGTCTATCGCTTTCCGAACGGAGCCGAAAACAGAGGCGGAAGGTTATATTGGAGAGTGGACTCGCTGTTCTCGGAGATCGTTCGAGGGCTGAAAGAAGCGAAAGAGCAGGGCTATACGCCGTCTTACGTGGGGATCGATACTTGGGCGGTCGATTACGCGCTGCTGGATAAAAACGATTCCCTTTTGGGTTCCGTTTTCTCCTATCGGGACGAGCGCGGCGCGCGCATCAAGGAAAAAGCGCATTCGATTCTGCCTTTTTCCGAATTGTATCGCAGAACGGGGATCCAATACGCCCCCTTCAATACGCTTTATCAACTTGCGGACGACGTGGAGACGGGGCGGATCAAAGATGCCGAAAGCTTTTTGATGCTGCCCGATTATTTTAACTTTCTGCTGACGGGCGTAAAGAGACAGGAGTACACGAACGCGACTTCTACCGGTATGGTAAACGCGAAATCGCACGTCTGGGACGAACAGATCCTTTCCTCTTTTTCTCTGCCGAAACGCCTCTTTTCCTCTCTTTCGCAACCGGGAGCGGTCGTGGGAGAGATCAAGAGCGAGATCGCGCGGGAGATCGGTTATTCCGCTACCGTTCTTCTCCCCGCAACGCACGACACGGCAAGCGCGTATCTTTCCTGCCCCGCAAAGCGCGGCGATCCCTATCTTTCCTCGGGAACTTGGTCGCTGCTCGGCGCGGAAGAACCCGCCGCGCATACGGACGAGCGCGCGATGCGCTTTAATTATTCAAACGAAGGCAGCTTGGATTACACCTTCCGCTTTCAAAAAAATATCATCGGACTTTGGCTGATCCAGCAAGTAAAAAAAGAACTCGGCGACGCATATTCTTTCGCGGAGATCGTAAAGATGGCGAAAGAAAATCCGACGGATAGAGTTTTCGACGTCGCGGACGAGATCTTTTTGGCGCCGGAAAGCATGATCCGCGCGGTGGAAAGCCGCATCGGTAAAATAGGGCTCGGGGCTACTTTTTATTCGATTTTCGCCTCTCTCGCCCAAGGTTATGCGAAAGCGTTTGCCGAGCTGGAAAGCTTAACGGGCAGGCGGTTCGACGCGCTGCACGTGATCGGAGGAGGCGTTAAGAACGAACTTTTGACCGAGATGACCGCGAAAGCCATCGGAAGGAAAGTCGTTTCGGGGCCCGTTGAGGCGACCGCGATCGGAAACGCCGTTATGCAAATGATTGCGACGGGAGAGATCGAAGACCTCGCCGCCGCGCGTAAGATCATTCAAAAATCTTTTGAAATAAAGGAGATCTGTTATGACGAGATTTGAAAGTGCAAAAGAGCTTTATTCCGCTTTTAACGTGGACGCGGAAGCGGCGATCGCCGCTTTGAAAAACATTCCCGTATCCGTCCATTGCTGGCAAGGGGACGACGTGATCGGGTTCGACGGTTCGCAGTCTCTTTCCGGCGGGATCCAAACGACGGGCAATTACCCCGGCAGAGCAAGAACGCCGGACGAGCTTTTTTCGGACATAAAAAAAGCTTTCTCCCTGATGCCCGGGAAAAAGAGATTGAACGTACACGCTTGCTACGCGTTTTTAGGGGAAGACAAGGGAAAGGTGGATCGCGACGCGTACTCCTACAAGCATTTTGAAAAATGGGTCGAGTTCGCCAAAGAACTCGGGCTGGACGGCGTGGATTTCAATCCTACCTTTTTCGCACATCCCAAAATGAAAGACGGGTTGTCTCTTTCTTCTCCCGATGAGGAGACGCGCGCTTTTTGGGTGCGTCACGGCAAGCGTTCTTTGGAGATCGCCGCCGAAATGGGAAAAGCGTTCGGCAAGCCGTGTCTCGTCAATATTTGGATCCCGGACGGCTTTAAGGACGTACCGGCGGATCGCCTCGGACCTCGTCTTCGCCTAAAAAAATCGCTGGACGAAATGTTGGAAAATTACGATAAAGAATGGGTGATCCCCGCCGTGGAATCCAAGGTATTCGGCATCGGCGTGGAAAGCTATACCGTCGGGAATAACGAATTCTATCAAAATTACGCCGCGAAAAAGGGAATTTGCTGCCTGCTCGATAACGGGCATTATCATCCGACCGAAGTGGTTTCGGACAAGATCCCCTCGCTTCTCGCTTTTTACGATAAAGTCGCGTTACATGTGACCCGTCCCGTTCGCTGGGACAGCGACCACGTCGTTTTGTTCGAAGACGAGATCAAAGAGATCGCGAAAGAGATCGTTCGAAACGGCGCCACGGAAAAAGTTTTGATCGGATTGGATTATTTCGACGCGTCTATCAACCGCATTTCCGCTTGGGTAACGGGGCAGCGCTCGATGCAGAAGGCGCTTTTGTACGCGCTTCTTTTGCCGAATGCGGAAATGAAAAAAATGCAGGACGAAGGAAGATTTACCGAGCTTATGGTGCTACAAGAGAGAGTAAAGACTCTTCCGTTCGGCGATATTTGGGAAGAATATCTGCGCCGCGAGAATATGACGGACGACTATTATACCGAGATCGCGGAGTATGAAAACAACGTGCTTAGGGGGAGAAAATAATGAAAGATATTTTAACCGCGCCTTTTTTGATCGAAATGTGTAAGACCACCGCCAATATGTATCGCCTCGGTTGGGACGAGAGAAACGGCGGAAACGTCAGCTACTTGATCCCCGAAGAAGAAGTAAAGGAATATTTGGACGTCAAAAAAGTGATCCGCCGCATTCCGACCGGATTCAAAGCGGAAGCTCTCGCCGGCAAATATTTTATCGTTACGGGAACGGGCAAGTATTTCAAAAACGTCGAGTCCGATCCCGAAACCAACCTCGGTGTTCTCCGTATCTCGGAAGACGGCGAGGCGGCGGAGCTCCTTTGGGGCTATAAGGACGGCGGCAGATTTACTTCGGAATTTCCCGCGCATATGATGAGCCATATCGCGCGCCTTGCAAAGGATCCCGAAAACCGCGTCGTTATGCACTGCCATCCCACGAACCTTCTCGCGATGAATTACGTACATGAGCTTAGCGAAGCCAAATTGACCCACACGCTTTGGGAAATGTGTACCGAATGTATCGTGGTTTTCCCCGACGGAGTAGGGGTGCTTCCTTGGATGCTCTGCGGAACGAACGAGATCGGCGAAGCGACCGCGAAAAAAATGGAAGAATTCCGCGTCGTCGTTTGGGCGCTGCACGGTGTTTACGGAGCGGGCAAAACGATGGACGAAACCTTCGGACTCATCGAAACGGTGGAAAAGGCGGCGGAGATCTATATGCTGACCGCGCATCTTCCCCGTATCAATACGATCCGCGACGAGGATATGGTTCGCCTTGCCGAATTCTTCAAAGTCAAATACAGAAAGGATTTTTTGAATCTCGGTAAATAAAATATGATTTCGGGAAACGGTTTCTTTTTCAGCGGCGATTTTTCTCCGAGCGGCTTTGAAAAGCCGCCCTTGCCTTGCGCCCCCGTCTATACTTGGACGTGGGACGCTCCGCTTTCGGACGATGAAACCGATCGACAGCTCGAAGAGATGCAAAGTTTGGGGATCCGTCGGTTTTACGTTCTCCCTTTGCCTTCCGAGTTTCGCCCGAAAAGTCATCCGACGCTTTTGTCGCCGTCGTATCTTTCGGACGGATATATGGCGGCGTATCGACACGCTCTTTTGAAAGCGAAAGAGCTCGGAATGCAGGTTTGGCTGTATGACGAAGGCGGCTGGCCCTCGGGCGGCGCTTGCGGAAAAGTTACGGAAGAGGACCCCTCTTTGCAGCGCGAAATATTGAAAGAGCGCAAAGTCGTTTTGAAAAAGAAACGTAGCTATAAGCCGGGTAAGGGGGTCGTTGCCGCTTTCTCGAAAGGGCGGAGGATCGAAAAGGGGGCTTCGTTTCCCGAAAAAAGGCAGATCCTCGAGTATTATCAAGAGCGGGTCTCTTCGGGCGGCGACAGCGCAAACGTTCCCGACCTGACGAAAAAAGAAGCGACGGACGCTTTTATTCGGATCACGCACGAAAAGTATGAAGAGGCGATCGGCGATCTTTTCGGAAACCTCGTTACCGCCTGCTTTACGGACGAGCCGACCGCGCCAAGACCTTTTGCCTATCGCGAGGCGCTTGCCGAGGAATTTCTCCGTTTAAGCGGAGAGGATATTCGCGATCATTTGCCCGCGCTTTTCAAAAAGGGCGATCTTACGGAAGAGGAAAAAGAGATCCGCATTCGTTATTTCTCTTTTTTGGCGGATACCTTTGCCGAAAACTATTTAGAAAAAGAGAAAGCTTGGTGCGAAGAAAGAAAACTCGCTTTTCTCGGACATATGGATAAAGACGACGAGCCGAACGGTTCTTTTTCGGGCGGTTCTTTCGATCTTCTTTTAAGCCTCGGCACGCTGGACTGCCCGGGTGTGGACGCGATCTGGCGTCAGATCTTTCCGCCTGTCAAAGGCGTAAAGCGGAGCGAATGCGGCTTTTTTCCGCGCCTCGCTTCTTCCGCCGCGGCGGCAAACGGAGGCAGACACGCCTTAACGGAATCCTTCGCCGTTTACGGAAACGGTTTAACGCCGGAAGAAATGCGATACGTGCTTTCCTATCAGGCGATGCGCGGCATAAACGTGTTTAATTTAATGATGTTTTCTTACGGGCGGACGGGCTTTTTGCGCTCGGGCGAACTGCCGCATTTCGCTAAAACGCACGGTGCGTTTCGAGATCTCGCCGCGTTTAATTTGTTTGCGGAGCGTTTGTCATACCTCTTTTCGCTCGGTGAGAGAGTCGCGCCCGTCGCGCTGTATTTCCCGATTCGCGATTCGCTTTGCGGCGACTTAAAAGAAAAAGAATATCTTGCCGCGGGAAATAAGCTCGAAAGACGCAGAGTTTCTTTCGACCTCATAAGCGACCGCGCGATCGAAAACGCCCGAATCGAAAAGGGCGCCCTTTCTCTCGGTAGGGCGGCGTACGAATGCGTCTTGATCCCTCCTTGCCGTCATATGTCGAAAGAAGCGAAAGAAAAACTCGCGTCTTTCTCTCGAAAGGGCGGGAAAATCCTTTGCTTGGACGAGGCGAACGCGAAAGAGATCGAAGGCGCCGAGTTCGTGAAAGACTTTTCCTTTTTCCGCCCCGATCGCGAGGTGGAAGGGGAGCATATTTCTTTTTGCGAAAGCAAACTCGAACGCGCTGAGCTTCTGTTTTTGATGAACGAAGGCGCAGCCCGCGAAACGTGCGCGATTTCCCTGCCCGAACGGAAAACCTATCTTTTGGATCTTTCGCGGGGAAAGATCGTAAAACCGTCTTTTTCGAACGGGAAGCTGAATTTGACGCTCGAATCGGGCGAGATCGCGGCGATTCTCCTTTCGGACGATCCTCTTCCTTTCGAACTTCCTTTCGAGCCGACGGGCGAAATTTCCGTCGGAGAATGGAACTTTCGCGCGCTCGATCGCTTCGTGATCGCGAAAGACTCGTTTGAAACGCGCGCCTTGCAAGACGCTCCGCGCCCGCTCTCTCTCGGCGATTGGCGAAAAAGAGTCGGGAAAGCGTTTACGGGGAGCGGCGAATACTCCGCTTCGTTCTCTCTCGATCGGATCCCCGAGCGCGCCGTGATCGACCTCGGAACCGTTCGATACAGCGCCGAAGTGTTTCTAAACGGCGCTTCCGTCGGAACGCTTTGGGCTCCGCCGTATCGGATCGAACTGCCTGCGGAACGCTTAAAGAATCAAAACGAGATCAAAGTTCGCGTTACGAACAGCGCGGCGAACGAATTCGAATATACAAGAGCTTTCCGTCGCTATAAAAAGTATCAACTGACCCGCTATATCGACGTGGAAAAAGAGTTCCAAAAATCCTCTTTGTCGGGCGGGCTTTTCGGCGACGTCAAGATTTTCCTTCAAAATAAAAAATAATCAAACCCGCTTTCTTTCGAAAAGATCGTCTAAACTGACGTCGTAAAAATCCGTAAAATATCGAGGCTGTCAGCGCAAAAAGAAATCTTTGGTTTCTTTTCTGTATTGAGAGGGGGATTTCCCCTCTTTTTGTTTGAAGATCAGCGTAAGATAGTTCCCGGAAGAAAATCCGGTCAGTTCCGCGATCTTTTCGATGGATTCGTCCGACGTAACGAGGAGCTCTTTCGCTTTGGTCAAACGAAGTTTCAAAAGATATTTCATCGGAGAACAATCGAGATACTTTTTGAATTGATAGATCAGCGTTTGTTTCGCGGTAAATACGGCGCGGCAAAGATCGTCCAGCGAAATCTCTTCCGCATAATTACGGTTTAAGTAATTGACCGCGCTCATAACGAGGGGAACGGCGCCCGGTTCGGTTTTCAGTTCCTTCGGAGCAAGCTCCCGTTCGAGATCGGAGAGGAGAAGCATAAAATAAGAGAATTTCGCGTCAAGGACGGAAAAATAGTGTTCGTCCGAAGGCGTAAGCGCGCTGTCCTTGCGGAGAACGCGGATGAGCTCGCTCGCTTTGTCGTCCGTCAGCTTTAACACGCTGAGGGATAGGGAAGAGAGGAGATCTTGCTGATATTCGTTCAAGCAGTTGGGCGTTACGTACACGTTTACGCGGCGAAACGCGCCGCCTTCGGTCTTGTGCATAATATAGGGCGGGACAACGAGCAGGGCGGGCGCTTCCAAATTTTGCAGCGTATCGTTAAAGAAAAAGCTTCGCTTTCCCTCGCATAGAAAATAGATCTCGTAATAAGGATGGGAATGCAATTTCGGCATCGCCATCGTGTTCGGATTCGAAAGTTCTTCGATTTTTAAGAAGGTATCCATACGCGCCTCTTTCTTAATCGTAATCGTTTTTGAGAAAACTGTCAATCGGGAAAAAGCTTTATTTTTATAATAAATATGTAATTTTTAACGATGATTGATATTTTCTATATATTTTATGCGGCAAAACGGGTGTATAATAGGGTTACCAAACAAAAAAAAGGAGCGTACAATGAAATACGTGAATGATGGTAAAAAAGTTGAAGACGTTAAAATCGCATATATCGGCGGCGGCTCGAGAGGTTGGGCGCGCGGCTTGATGAGCGACCTTGCGCAATCCGCCGAAATGAGCGGAACCGTATATCTTTACGATATCGATTTCGAAGCCGCTCGGGCGAACGAAACGATCGGAAACGCGATCTACGATAGAGAAGACGTTCTCGGTAAATGGCATTACGCGGCGGTCAAAACCCTGAAAGAAGCGCTTGTCGGCGCGGACTTCGTCGTTATTTCGATCCTCCCCGGAACCTTTGACGAAATGGCGAGCGACGTGCATCTCCCCGAAAAATACGGTATTTATCAATCCGTAGGCGACAGCGTGGGCCCGGGCGGAATCGTAAGAGCGCTTAGAACGCTGCCTATGTATAAAGAATTTGCGGAAGGCATTCGCGATTATTGCCCGAACGCTTGGGTCATCAACTATACGAACCCGATGACCCTTTGCACCGCGGCGCTGTACGCATATTATCCCGAGATCAAGGCGTTCGGTTGCTGCCACGAAGTATTCGGAACGCAAAAGATCCTCGGACTTGCCTATCAAGAGAAATACGGCAAATTCCTCGAAAGGGAAGAGGTCAATATCAACGTGCTCGGCGTAAACCACTTTACTTGGATCACCGAAGCGCATTATAGAAACGAAGACTTGATGCCCGTTTACAAGGAGTTCGTGGAGAAGCATTATAAAGACGGTTACATCGTGGATACTTCCACCCACTGGATGAACAACACCTTCGTCAGCGCGGAAAGAGTAAAATTCGATCTTTTCAAGAGATACGGTGTGATCGCCGCCGCAGGCGACAGGCACCTCGCCGAGTTCTGCCCGGGCTATTGGTATCTCAAAGATCCCGATACCGTTAAAGAATGGAAATTCGGTCTTACGACGGTGGCTTGGAGAAAAGAAGATCTTGCGCAGAGGATCGAAAAGACGAATAAGCTCCTCTCCGGCGAAGAGAAGTTCGAGATCAAAGTTACGGGAGAAGAGGGCGTGCATCAAATGCTCGCGATCCTCGGAATTCGCCCCATCGTTACGAACGTTAATATGCCGAACAGAGGTCAGATCCCCGATCTTCCCGAAGGCGTTGTGGTGGAAACGAACGCGGTGTTCTCGCCGCGCGGCGTGCAACCCGTTTGCGCAGGCAAGCTCCCGAAAGGAGTGGACGCGCTCGTTCGCCGCGTCGTTCAAGAGCAACAGCTGACGCTCGAAGCCGCGATCCACGGAGATTACGAGCTTGCGTTCGAAGCGTTCGTCAATTCCGGTAATATGGCGATCCCCCTCAAAGACGCGCGCGAGCTGTTTAACGAGATGCTGAAAAATACCTCGAAATACCTTCCCTTTTACGATCAATACGTAAAATAATCGCTTTGCTATTTCGCGGCGTCATCGAATGATGACGCCGTTTTTTTTATCCGATCAAGCGATCGATATGTTTTCACGTTTTGTTTTTTTAAGAATTATTCGCATTGATTTTTTTCTTACTATTCCCCGAAAAATAGGAATATTTTGTTCTTTTCAAACGCGGACTCGCCGGCCGTGCGAAAAGTCGGGTATTGACAAAAAAGGAAAAATGAGATACATTATTGATAGGCAATCTATCAAATTAGGGGCGGGTCGTTTTCGATAAACGGGAGAACGGAACCCGCGCCGAAAAAAAAGGAGAAAGAGAAATGAGCTTTAAGGACATCAGGAGAAAGCATATCGTTTCGGAAGCGATCGGACTCTTTTTCGAGAAGTCGATATCCGAGATCAAAATCAAAGACGTGGCGGAAAAGTCGGGCGTAGGAGAGGCTACTTTCTATCGCTATTTTTCAAATAGAGCCACTTTGATCGTCGCCTGCGCGACGCGCCTGCAAGAATCGGTCGGGCAGAGCTATTTCGCGACTCCGTCGGAAGGGACGGGTTTTGAAAAGCTGACGTCCTTTTATTCCGCTTTTTCGCGCGCGTTTGCCGAGCATCCCGAATATTATCGCTTTCTCAGCGAGTTTGACGCCTACTGCATTTCGCAGGAAGTAAAGGGGCTGGATGAATACTCGGAGAATATGGACGTGTTCAAAGACGCTTACATTTCATTTTACGAAGAAGGCTTGAAGGACGGAACGGTCAAGAAAGTCGAAGACGTGGAAACCTTTTATTACGCGTCCACGCACGCGCTTTTGTCTCTTTGTAAGAAACTCGCCTCGGAAGGCAATATCGTAAAACAAGACGCGCTCATCAATAAGAAAGCGGAGATCGCTTGTTTGATCTCGGTGATCCTCTCGGCGCTTCAAGGAAACTAAACCGCGGTCTGGGCGGGATCCCGATACGGGAAAAAAGCAAGGAGGGAAATATTATTCAGACGTAATATTTCATAAAAGATATGAAACGATTGACCAAAAAACAAATGATTATCTTTTCGATCGGTCAGCTCGGTTGGTCCACGCTCAGCGGTATCATAAACGCTTGGCTCGTGACCTTCTATTTGCCCACGCAAAAAGATATTACCGAGCTCGGCGCCACGCAGTTTATTAAGCCGGGGCTCGTTATCGCGGGCTTTTTGACCATTCTCGGTTTGATCACGGCGCTCAGCCGCATTTTTGACGCAGTGACCGATCCGCTTATCGCGAGCTTATCGGATAGAAGCCGCAATAAGAGAGGCAGACGCATTCCTTTTATGCAATGGGCGGCGATCCCCCTTTCCGTCGTAACGGTGCTGCTTTTCTGCGCGCCGGTAAACGCGATCAGCGGGATCAACGTGGCTTGGATCTCGGTTTTCATCGTTCTGTTCTATTTGTTTATGACGATGTATTGTACTCCGTATAACGCTTTGATCTCGGAATTCGGAAAAACGCAGGAAGACAGAATGTTTATTTCCACCGCGATCTCTTTGACTTTCTTCGTCGGAACGCTCCTTGCCTATACGCCCTTCGTATTTGCGGGCGTGCTTCGCGGAGCGGGGCTGAACTTCTCTTGGAGCTATCGCGCTTGCTTTATCGTGCTTGCGGTCATCGCTTGCGTCGCGATGCTTCTCCCGACCTTCCTTCTCAAAGAAAAGGAGTTCGTGGATACCGTTCCTTCCAATCAAAATATGTTCAAATCGCTTGCGTCCACCTTTAAGAACCGCGATTTCCGCGTGTTCGTCGGATCGGATATTATGTATTGGATCGGCTTGACTTTGTTCCAAACGGGGCTTCCGTTCTTCGTCAAAGTTTCGATGGGTATCAACGAGAATTATACGATGTTCTTTATGGGCGGAATGACGGTATTGTCCGCCGTGTTCTATCCCTTCGTGTCCGCGCTCGTTCGTAAATTCGGCAAGAAGAAACTTACGATCGCGGGATTCCTCGGGCTTGCTCTTGCGTACGTCATTACCGCGCTGATCAAATTTATTCCGGCGATACCGGGCGTCGTGTTCGGCGTGTTGATCTGCGTCATCGCAGCGTTCCCGATGGCGCTTCTCGGAATTATCCCGCAATCCATCGTGGCGGACGTGGCGGAAGCGGAAGGCGTGGTTACGGGAGAAAACCGCGAAGGAATGTTCTTTGCGGCTCGTACCTTCGCTATGAAATGGGGTCAATCCATCGCGATGCTCGTGTTTACTTCTCTTGCCATTATCGGAACGACGCAAAATAAGAACTTAAACGATATTACCGCCTCTTCCACGGGGCTTATGATCGTGGCGTTCGTGGCGGTCGCGTTCTGCCTTATCGGCGCGGCGATCCTTATGCTGTATAACGAAAAGAAAATCATGGGGATCATTGATAAGAGCAAGGCGGTTCCCGCGCCGGAAGGCGGCGAAGTCCTTGCGGAAGGATCCTTCACTCCGGGCGAAAAAGCCGCGGAAGAAACCGAGGAAGAGAATGCGGAGGCGGACGGCGCCGGCATCAAAGAATAATGAATCCCTATCTTCTTCGTTACGTATCGAAAAACGGAGAGAAAACTCTCTCCGAGAAAGAGCCCGTCTCCTCCGAATGCGAGATCCGAGTGGAGGAAGACGGATCTCTTCGCCGCGTTCTGTTGACCGCGCGCGAAAAGATTTCGCTTTTGTCCTATGAGGAAACGCCCGAATTTTTGTCGGGCGAGTGCGGAAAAGACGATCTCTTTTTCCTAAACGGCTATCAATCTTGGACGGATAGCTTCGAAAGGACTTTATCCGAGAAAGAAAAAAGCTTGAATCGGGTTCCGAAAGCGCTCGTTAAAGCTTTTTCCTTCGATCGCTACGGTGATTACGGCTTTTATCCCTATCGCGACGGATATTTACACGGCTTCGATCTTTTTTACGAGAAGGGAAAGCGAGGCGCGTTTTTGTTCAGCCAAAACGCCGCTTACGCGTACCTTCTGATCGAGGTGGAGCGTCGCTCGGGAAAAGTAAAGCTTTTTTCCGACGTTGCCGGAGCGAAACTCAAAGCGGGAGAGACCTTCGTTCTTGCGGAATATCGCTATTATTCTTCCTTCGAAGAGGGACTTAAAGGATTTCAGGAAGTTTATCCCGAAAAGGAAACGCAAAAGATCTTCGGATACACGTCTTGGTATAACTATTATCAAGATATAAACGAAAGAATTTTATTGCGCGACCTCGACGCTTTGGACGAACGCTTCAACCTTTTCCAAATCGACGACGGATTCGAAAGCAAAGTCGGAGATTGGTTGAAACCGGACGCCGAAAAGTTTCCGAACGGTTTATCTCCCATCGTACAAAAGATCCACGATCGCGGTTTCAAAGCGGGGCTTTGGCTCGCGCCTTTCGTGGCGGAAGAGGAGAGCGAACTGTTTCGCGAGAGGAAAGCCTGGTTCAAGAAAGACGAAAAGGGGAATTTCGTTTCTTGCGGATCGAATTGGAGCGGGTTTTACGCTCTTGACCTCGAAAACTCCGAAGTTTTGAACTATATCGCGCAATGCCTCGAACATTATTCCGAAATGGGATTCGATTTTTTCAAGTTGGATTTTTTGTACGCGGCGTCCCTTCCTTCTTACGAGGGATTGACCCGCGCGATGGCGGCGGAAAGGGCTTACGCATTTCTTCGCGAAAAGTTGCCGGGGAAAATGATCTTGGGGTGCGGCGCGACGATAACGAACGCCGTCGGAAAATTCGAGTATATGCGCGTCGGGCCGGACGTATCCTTGTCTTTTGACGACGCCTTGTATATGCGCTTTTTCCATCGCGAAAGACCATCTACCAAAGTAACCGTTCAAAACACCGTGTACAGGAGTATTCTGAACGGTAGGTTCTTCGGAAACGACCCCGATGTGTTCCTGCTTCGCGACGATAATTTGAAACTGAAAAGCAAAACCAAAGACGCGCTTTTGACCTTGAACGCGCTCTTCGGCAGCGTTCTTATGACGTCGGATAACGTAAAAGAATACGACGCGGATAAGAGAAAACGGCTGGATAAAGCCTTTCGCCTCTTCTATAACGCGAAAGACGCGCGTTACGAAAGAATGGGGAACAAAATCAAGGTGCGATATCGAATGGACGATACCGAACACGAATTTACTTACGATACGAAAAAAGGAGAAATGCTGTAATATGACGGATAGATCTAAAACCATATTCGGTAACGCGATGAGCGAAAAAACCATAAAAGCCGCGGAAAAGAGCAAAGCGAAATACGTTAAAAAATACGGCGACGATTCCGCCGCGGATTATAAGATCGAATTTGCTCCGATCGACGCGCTTTCCTTTATCGGCGCGCAAAATATTCGATTCGGAGAGGAAAACCGAAAGTTTGACGAGAAGGCGCTCATCGTGGGCAATATTCGAATGGGGTTCGGGCATTATCGCATTTCCATCGCGATGGCGTCTTGCGCGGCGGCGCTCGGATATAAACCGTATTGGCTTGACCTTGCCTCTTTCGACGCGACCGGCTCTAAAATGATTCGGGAGCAAAACGATATGTATTCTCTCGCTTCCCGCATTTCCCAAAAATCGCGCCTGTTCAATAAGCTCGTTTGGGAACCGCTCAATTCCGAAGGATTCAAAAAAATATCCTATAACGCGAAAGATCAAAAGAACAGCGAATTGTTGACGCCGATATTCAAGAATATCCCCAAAGATATTCCCTATATCGCCACCCACGTTTGGCCCGCCCAAGGCGCGATCCACGCGGGAATGACGAAGGTCGTAAACGCGATCCCCGATAATTGGCCGATGGGATTGCATCTTGCGGAAGGCGCGATCCACGCGGTACAAACGCCCTTTGCTTATATGGGATATAAGACCCTCGAAGGGTTTGCGAAAACACCCCTCAAAGGGATCCCCGAAAAGGATTTGAAAGAGGTCGGATGTTTTGTGGATCACGAACTTTTGTATCGCTTGAAGGAAGATAACGATCTTCGCCGCGCGCGCATTCAAAGCGGCGCACCCCTTCGCATTTTGATGACGGTTGGCGGCGCGGGCGCGGGATTCGATTCCTTCGCTGCGATGGTTCGCCACCTTCTCCCTCTCGTAAAAGAGAAAAAAGTCGCATTGTTTATCAACTTCGGCGATCACGAGGACGTGTATCACAAACTCGTTAAAAACCTCGGCTCCTTCGAATGTAAAACCTTCTTTAACGCGTACGAAGAATTCGTTTCGTTCGTTCAGGGGATCCGAGAGGGCGAGGCGGAAGGCGTGTATGCGATCGTAAACGACGATATTTTCCGCGCCGTTTATTCCACGAACCTTTTGATGCCCGTTTCCGATCTGCTCGTTACCAAACCGAGCGAACTCGCTTATTATCCGATCCCGAAGATCTTTATGAAACATATCGGCGGTCACGAAGTTTACGGCGCGCTCCACGGTCGCGAGTTCGGCGATTCCGCAAACGAATATCCGACGAACGACGGAATGAACGCCGCGCTCGATCGCCTGATCGAAGATAAAGAGATCTTGCTCCATATGCTTTCGAGGATCGAGAAACTGAAAGAGCAGGGCTATTATGACGGCGGATACGAATGCGTCCGCCTTGCCGTCGGCGCAAATAAAGAATAAAGATAAAGCTTTTTCGAGCCGGGTTTCCCCGGCTTTTTTTTGTTTTCTATGCGCTCCGCCGCTCAGGAGCGTATTTTTTTTCTTAAAAAAAAGAAATACGATTGATCTCGCGTCGAAGGATCCGGGCGCTTCGCGGTTTGCTTATTATCGCATATGCGCATATGCGCATACGTTCTTTTGATAATAATGTTCTTTTTTTTGGTAGAAAAAAGGGCGATAGGCGGTCCATGAATTGGAAAAAAATGTGAAATAAATTTTATATTTTCGCTTGACACTTATTGGACGGGGTGCTACCATAATAATGCGAATATGAAGATTCTTTCATATTTTCGCAAAAGCGATAATATAAGAAAAAAGGGAGATGCGTCTATGCCTATCGTACTTGCGCCGATCAATCAAGATCTAAAAATCGTTCGGATCGCGACGGATGAAAAAACGAAAAAACATTTGGAAAGCCTCGGGATTACGGTAAACGGTTCGATCACCGTTTTATCTTCGAGCGGCGGAACGGTCGTAATCAAGATCAAAGACGGCAGGATCGCTTTGGATAATAATATTTCGACGAAGATTTTCGTCGCATAAATAAAAGGAGAGATATATGGAAAAGACTTTGGATTTGTTTCAAATCGGCGAAGGCGGTATAGTAAAGCGCGTTTCCGGAGAAGGTCAGATCAAAAGGCGTCTTTTCGATATGGGGATTACGCCCGGCGCGGAGATCCTCATGCGTAAAAGAGCGCCTCTCGGAGACCCCATCGAAGTTACCGTTCGCGGATACGAGCTTACACTTCGCAAAACCGAAGCGGCGTCCGTCGTTATGGAGGTGGCGAAATGAAAAGATTTGCTTTGGCCGGAAACCCGAACTGCGGTAAAACCACTTTGTTTAACAGCTTAACCGGTTCCACGGCGCACGTCGGAAACTGGCCGGGCGTAACGGTGGATAAGAAAACGGGAACGTACAAAAAATGTCCGGAACCCGTTCAGATCATCGACCTCCCCGGTATCTATTCTCTTTCTCCCTACACCCCCGAAGAGGTGATCGCGAGAAATTACGTTTTGGACGAGAAACCCGATTGCGTGATCAACATCGTGGACGCGACCAACCTTGAACGTAACCTGTATTTAACGACGCAACTTATGGAGATCGACGTTCCGATGGTCATCGCGCTGAATATGATGGATGCGGTGGAAAAATCGGGAGATAAGATCGACGAGAAAGAGCTTGAAAAGCGTCTCGGCGTTCCCGTCGTTAAGATCTCCGCTTTGAAAGAGAAGGGATTGAAGGAATTGATGGATAAAGCGTACGCCGAGTCCAAGAGCGAGAGAAAGGGGATCACCGTTCTCGAAGAATCCGCGCTCGGTCACCTGATCGGCGACGTTAAGATCGCGCTCAAAGGGCAAAACGTTCAAAACCCGCTTTTCCACGCGGTAAAACTCGTCGAGAGCGATTCCATTGAGACGGAGATGCATAAAGAAACCGTTCAGATGATCAACGAATTCAAAGAAACCTTCGAAGACGAAGTGTTCGGAAACGACTTTGAAGCCTTGGTCGCCGACGCGCGCTATAAATACATTTCCAAGAACTTTGCTCCGACCGTTCAAAAGAAAAAGAAAGAAAAGTTCTCGATGACCCGCTCGGACAAGGCGGATAAAGTTATGACGCATAAGATCTGGGGTATTCCTATTTTCCTTTTGATCTTATTTGCGATCTTCCACCTGACTTTCAGCGAAGACTTTTTGTACCTCGGCGCGATCTTTAAGCTTCCTTCTCTCGAAGACCTCGGACTTTTGACGGCGGAAGGGGAGCCGATCAATTACGGCGTTCGCTGGTTGGCGTGTATTTACGACGGCGCCGTGTTCTCACCGGGCGTTATCATCAATAACATATGGAACGATATGCTCGTAGGCGAACTCTTCGGTTGGCTCGGCGGTCTCGTAGAAGGCTCTTCGATGTCGCCTTGGGCGATCGGACTTATCAACAACGGTATCTTCGAAGGTATTGCGGCGGTTCTGTCCTTCCTTCCCCCGATCCTCGTTTTGTTCCTGTTCTTCTCCATTTTGGAAGACAGCGGCTATATGGCGCGTATCGCGTTTATCCTTGACAGAATGTTCAGAAGGTTCGGTCTTTCCGGTCGTGCGTTTATGCCGATGATCATGGGCTTCGGTTGCTCCGTTCCCGCTATGATCAACACGAGGACGCTCGCCGACGAAAAAGAGAGAACGGCAACCGTTCGCGTAATTCCGTTCTTCTCCTGCGGCGCAAAGCTTCCGATCCTGACTGCCGTTGCCGGCGCGATCGTCGCGTACTTTCACGTCGGAAACGCAGACGCGATCACCTTCCTTATGTACTTGCTCGGCATCGTTGCGGCGATCGTATCCGTTCTCTTGATGCGCTCAACGACCCTGAAAGGCGAAACGCCTCCCTTCATTATGGAGCTTCCCGCCTATCACGCGCCGCAATTCAAAAACTTAATGGCGCACCTTTGGGATAAAACCAAACACTTCGTTAAGAAAGCGTTTACGATCATTCTCGCTTCTACGATCGTGATTTGGTTCCTGACTCACTTCTCCTTCGCTTGGAAATTCCTCGAAGACGAAGAGATCAACCAAAGTATCCTCGCAGGGATCAGCCAACTCGTGCAACCCTTGTTTACACCGCTCGGTTTCGGTAGTCAGCTTGGTCAATACGGTTGGGTGTTCGTTGTGGCGGCGGTCGCGGGACTTATCGCAAAAGAAAACGTTATCGCGACGTTCGCTACTTTGGCGGCTTGCTTAGTCGCCGTTGCAAACCTGAATATCGGTGGCTTGGACATCGCCGCGGAAGAGGGCATAGACGCGGTTCAAGCTATGATCCTCGCTACCGGTATTACGGTTCCCGCTTTGATCAGCTTTATCGCCTTTAATATGACGACGATCCCGTGTTTCGCGGCGGTCGGTACCGCCAAAGCGGAATTGCAAGACAAAAAGCGCTTCAACGGAACTTTGATCTTCTGGATCTCGGCCTCGTACGTGATCTCCGCGGCGATTTATACGATCGGCTCGTGGTGGTGGACGGCGTTCATTTGGGCGGCTCTCATCGCGGCGGTCGTGTGCTTGATTATTTGGCATAACAAGAACGCGCAAAAAAAAGCGTTAAAGAAGGTGTAATATGAAAATTTGGGAGATTTTGCTTATCGTGTTCTGCGTGGCTGTCGTAGCGGGTGTGATCGCCGCGAAAGTCATCGCGAAAAAGAAGGGAAAGCCATCGTGCGATTGCGGTTGTGGCGGTTGCTCGGGTTGTTCCGCTTGCCAAAAAGCAAAAGAAGACCAAAATCGCAAATAAAAGTCGGCTCCCGAGCGATCGGGAGCCGTTTTTTCAAAAAGGATCTATAAAAGGAGAACTTATGGCGTTTATCGAACTGAAAGGAGTCAGTAAAATCTATAAAAGCGGTGAACACGAACTCAGCGCGCTCGATTCTGTGGATCTTGCGATCGAAAAGGGAAAATTCGTCGTGATCCTCGGGCAAAGCGGCGCGGGAAAATCCACTCTTTTGAACCTTCTCGGCGGGCTGGATAGTCCCTCCGAAGGAACGATCGCGATCGGCGGGAAAGATATATCCAAGCTATCGCGAGACGAGCTTGCGGAGTATCGCGCGTCCACCGTCGGATTCGTGTTTCAATTTTATAATTTGATCCCGACTTTGACGGTCAGGGAGAACGTCGCTCTCGTAAAAGAGATCGCGCCCAAGGCGTTCCCGCCCGAAAAAATGATCGAAGAGGTCGGCTTATCCGATCATATGAATCATTTTCCCTCCGAGCTATCGGGCGGCGAACAGCAGCGCGTATCCATCGCGCGGGCGCTTGCTAAAAACCCGGAGATCCTTCTTTGCGACGAGCCTACGGGCGCGCTTGACAGCGACACCGGCGTTATGGTTTTGAAACTTCTTTTGAAAATGGCGAAGGAATACGAGAAAACCATCGTGATTGTAACCCACAATCAAAATATCGCCAAAATGGCGGACGTCGTGATTCGCGTGAAGAACGGAAAGATCCGCTCGATCGAGGAACAAATGCCGCTTTCGGCAGACGAAGTGGAGTGGTGATATGCTGAAAAAGAAACTCGTAAGAACGTTTGGGCAATATAAAGCCCAATTCATTTCGATGATCATCATGATCGCGATCGGGATCGGGATCTTTGTGGGCTTCAATATGGAATGGTTCACGATCGAGAAAGACACCTCTTCCTTTTACGAGGAAACGGGATTTGCGGATTATCGGATCGTGGCGGGTAGCGCCATCGGATTTACCGCAAGCGATCTCGAAAAGATCCGCGCGATCGACGGAGTAGAGGACGCATCGCTTTTCCTTTCCGTTGATCTGAACGTGAAAGGGGAAGATAGGAAATCGCTCGCGCTAACCGTTACGACAAACGAAAACGTATCTTTTTTCAAGTTGATGCGCGGCGCGCCTTACGATGCGGAAAGCACGGACGGAATTTGGCTGTCCGATTCATTCGCCGCTGAAAATAAGTTCGAACCGGGCGACGAATTGACCCTTTTATACGAGGGAAAAGAATATACTCTTTCGATCAAAGGATTGATCAAATCGTCCGAGTACTTGATCTGCGTTCCCGATTCGGGGCAGCTGATGCCGGATTTCGAAAAATACGGATTCGCTTACGTTTCGCCCGCGTTTTATCGGTTGGTAACCGGCTTTTCCGTGTATCCCCAAATCAACGTCAAATCTTCGATCCCCGAAAAAACCTTCAAGCGCCTCGTAAATCGCGCTCTTACGAAAACCACTTTGGTTCTGACCAAAAACGAAACGGTCTCATACGCCGAAGCAATGGGAGAATCGGAAGAAGGGAAAACGATGGGATCGGTTTTGCCCGTCGTGTTCCTCCTGATCGCCGTTCTCGCAATGGTAACGACGATGCACCGCATCGCCGCCAAAGAGCGGACGCAGATCGGGATCTTAAAAGCGCTCGGTTTTCGCGATCGAAGGATCCTTTTGCATTATTCCTCTTTGTGTCTTTTGATCGGGGCGGTCGGATCGGTTCTCGGGATCGGGATCGGCTATCTCGTTTGTTATTTTATCATGAATCCGAACGGAGCGATGGGAACCTATTTCGATATGCCGCGCTGGACAATGTATATGCCGTGGTTCGTAGCGGTCGTCATTCTCGCCGTCGTGGCTCTGTTTACCTTGGTCGGATTTCTGTCCGTAAAGAGGACGCTTTCGGAAAAACCGGCTGAGATCCTTCGCCCGAAAACGGGAGGAAGTGCCAAAAAGATCTTGCTCGAAAAGACGAAAATTTGGAACAAGATGTCCTTCGGCGCAAAATGGAACCTGCGCGACGTGTCTCGCCATAAATCGAGAGCGCTGATGAGCCTTTTAGGCGTTGCGGGGTGTATGGTGATTTTGGTCGGCGCGATGGGCATGCGCGACACGATGACCGCCTTCGTCGATTCTTATTACGAAGACGCGATGAATTACGCTTCGCGCGTGTATATTTCCGAATCCGCGTCCGCTGCCGATATCGAAGGGTTGATCGATTCCGTAAACGGCGATTTCGGAGCGACGGTTCCGGTCGAACTCGAAGAGAAAGCGGTTTCTCTCGAAATATATTCCGTTCCTCACGGTTACGTCCGCTTTATCGCGGAAAGCGGGGAAGAAACCAAGCTCGAAGAGGGCGGGGCTTACGTCTGCGCGCGTATCGCGAAAGAATTCCGCGTGAAAAAAGGAGACGAGATCACCCTCTCTCCCTTCGGTAAAGATAAAAAGTACGTCTTGAAAGTCGCCGGAGTGATCCGATCTTTGACCGAAAGCGTCGTAATTTCCGAAGCGTACGCTTCTTCTCTCGGCGTTGAATTTAAGGTGGATTCGATTTATACGAAGGTCGCGAAAAGCGAGGTAGCTCCGTCGCCCGTTATCAAAAGCGTGCAATCCAAAGAAGACATTATGAAATCTTTCGATAGCTTTATGACGGTTATGAACGAGATGATCGTTCTTTTGATCGTTGCGGGGGTGATCCTCGGCGTCGTCGTGCTTTATAATCTCGGAACGATGGGGTATAACGAACGCTATCTCGAACTCGCCACTTTGAAAGTGGTCGGGTTTAAGGATAAAAAGATCGCGAGCCTGCTCGTCGGGGAAAATATGTTGATCACTTTTCTCGGAATGATCATCGGTTTGCCGCTCGGGCTCGGCGTATTGCAATATTTACTCGTCGCGCTTGCTTCGGAGTATGAAATGAAGCTCGTTCTCGGTCCGCTGACTTACTGCGTTTCGATTCTCCTAACGGCGGGCGTTTCGCTGCTCGTCAGCTTGCTGATCGCGAAAAAAAATAAAAAGATCGATATGGTAGCCGCCTTGAAAGCGCCCGAATAAGTTTTATCCGAAAGGGCAAACGTGGTATAATATAAAAGCGCCTGCGGCAGTAATATCGCGGCGCTTTCGGAATATAAAACCTCGGAGCATGATCCGAGAAAGGAGAACAATATGTGTTTTAAGAAAAAAGAAGAAGTAACGCTTTCGATCGAAGGAATGATGTGCGAGCATTGCAAAGCGAGAGTGGAAAAAGCGCTTTCCGCCGTTCCCGGCGTTCAAAAAGTAAAAGTGAATCTCGCGAAAAAGAATGCGAAAGTAATCGGCAGCGCCGATCTCTCCCTGCTGAAACAAGCCGTTTCGGACGCGGGATACAGCGTTTTGGATTAAGTACGATTTACAGCGTTAGCTGTCTTTTGACGATGGGCAGAAGTTTTTCGAGGTCCGCGAGGATCTCGTCGAGGCAGGCATCGTAAGTCGCTTCGTCTCCGCCGAAAGGATCTTTAACGTCGCCCGAGCCGGTCAGTCGCCCGAGTGTAAAAACTTTGGGCAGGGAGCCGAGGCGCATTTTGTGGCGCTCGGTCATGCAGATAACGAGGTCGGCGGAGAGAATATCGTCCGTCGTAATTTGCTTTGCTTTGTGTTCTTTCAAGGGGATCCCTTTCTTTTCGAGGGCTTTCGCCGCGTTTCCGCTGATGGGCGCGCCCACGTTCGCGACGACGCCGCGGCTTTCCACTTCGACGCCCTCGATTTTTTCTCTTTTCAGTAAATATTCGAAAGCGCACTCCGCCATCGGAGAGCGGCAGGTATTTCCGCTGCAAACGAAAATGATTTTCATAATTCGAGTCCTCCCGTTGCTTTTTTGATTCGATCCATAGCGGCTAGGTAGCCTTCCGCCGTTAAATTTTCGATAACGGCCGCGTCGAAGGCTTCGGCGCTTCGCAGCGCGGCGTAGATCCTGTTTTGCGCCTCTTCCGGCGAAGAACCGAGGGAAATACGGTTTTCGAAAGAGAGCTTTTCGAGGGTTTCTTCCCGCGCGATGACGACGGGTCGAACGCCCTTCTTCGCTAAAAACGCAAGCGCGTTTTCGAGGTTTTCCGCGCTCGAAAGATAGCAGGGGACGCGGGGCGAATAATGCTTGTATTTCATTCCGGGCGCCAGCGCTTCCTTTACTTCTCCCGAAAAACGGCGAGCGCGGCCGAGAACGGATTCGATCATTTCTTTCGTGATCGCGCCGGGCCTTAAAACCGTCGGGATCTCTCCCGTCAGATCCACGATCGTGCTCTCGATCCCGACCGAGCAAGGGCCGCCGTCCAGAATCAAGGGAATACGGCCGCATAGATCGTCGAACACGTGAGATGCGGAAGTCGGCGAAACGTGTTTGCTGAGGTTTGCGCTCGGAGCCGCGATCGGACACCCGCTTTTTTCGATCAAAGCGCGCGCGACGGGATGGGAAGGGAAGCGGATCGCAACGGTTTCTCTTCCGCCCGTCGTCTCGGGCGGAACGACGGGCAGCTTTTTCAAAACCATCGTCAAAGGCCCGGGGCAAAACGCGTCGTACAGGGCTTTCGCTTCCGCCGTCGGATACGCGATCTCTTTTACAAAATCCCAAGAGGCAAGGTGAACGATCAAAGGATTGTCGGAAGGGCGACCTTTAACGGCGTAAATCTTTTTGCTCGCTTCTTTCATAAGAGCGTTCCCGCCGAGCCCGTACACCGTTTCGGTCGGGAAAGCGACGAGCTCGCCCTTTTGAATGAGCGCCGCCGCTTCGATGATGTCTTCTGTTTTGCTGCCGATCCTCGTTTCCAATTTTTTCCTTTTTCGGAAAAAGAAGCGCGCTTGCCTCTTCTTCCCGCCTCGTTTTTCATTTTTTATCATTATAGCACGATTTTTTCCTTTCGTTAACCCTTTTCCCGATATTGACTTTCCAAAATATGTCTTTACAAAACGTAAAAGAATATTGTATTATTTAATCAGTAATTATTTTTGTATTTCGAGGTGTTGATATGGACGCATTTAACGAGTTTTTCAAAAATTTGGCAACCAAATTGCATTTGCCGAGTTTTTTCAAGAGCACGACGCTGATCTTGAATAACTTTTTCCTGATCCTGCTTCTCGCGGTTCTCGTGATCGCCCTCGTCCTCGTCATCGTTCTCGTCCCGAGCAAAAAGAAAGGGAAGAAAGCGAAAGACGGGCAGGAGAGCGAAGAAACGAGCGGTGAAGAGAAAATCGAAGAAGTAACCGATTCCGATGAAAACGCCGCTGAAGAAACCGAGAGCGAAGACATGGCGAAGGAAGAGATCAGAGAGGAAACCGAAGCGCCCGTCGAACAAGCGGAAGCGCCGGAAACCGTAAAAGAAGAAGAGCAAGCGGAAAGCGAGCCCGAAATTCTCGCGGCAGTTGAAGCCGAAGAGGAAAAAGAAGAGATAGCGGAAGAACCCCAGCAGGAAGAAGAGAAAGAAGAACCCGCGCAGGAAGAAGCGAAGGAAGAACCCCAGCAGGAAGAAGAGAAAGAAGAACCCGCGCAGGAAGAAGCGAAGGAAGAACCCGCGGTTCAAGAAGAGCTTGCCGCGGCGAAGGAGGAAAAACCCGTGAAAGAAGCGAAGGCAAAGAAAGCGTCTTCCAAGAAAGAGGCGGCGGAAAGCAAAACGGTCGGTAAATACGAGATCGTGGAAAGAAGCGGAAGCTTTTATTTCCTCTTGAAGGCGAATAACGGCCAGTTGCTTTTGGAAAGCCCGAGCTATACGACCGAGCAGGGCGCGAAAAAGGCGATCGAAACCTTTAAGAACGCCGTTGAGGGCGGAGAATTTACGATCGACGAAGATAAAAACGGCAATTTCAGATTTATCTTAAAAGCCAGCGCGCGTTCGCAAATGCGCTATTACGGCGAGAGCTATTCCACTCGTCAAAGCGCCGAGAACAGCATCGGTTCGGTAAAAAAATTCGCCGCTAACGCGATCGTTAAGGTAACGGACGCGACGGACGAAGAGGCCGCGCAGGCAAACGATTCCGCAACTGTGTTCGTTCCCGATCCCATTACCGCGGATTCGTATAAAGCGGGAGGAAAGTACGAGATCATCGAACGCGGCGGGAATTATTACTTCATTCTCAAAGCCAACAACGGTCAGTTGCTTTTGGAGAGTCCGAGCTTTACTTCCGAACAAGGCGCGAAGAGCGGTATCGAGTCCTTCAAAAAGGCGGCTGAGGTCGGCATTTATACGATCGACGAAGATAAAAACGGAAACTTCAAATTTATTTTGAGAGCCAGCGCG
Source organism: Christensenella sp. UBA4247 (assembly GCA_002395405.1). Taxonomy (GTDB): domain Bacteria; phylum Bacillota; class Clostridia; order Christensenellales; family CAG-1252; genus CAG-1252. Next base: position 12,596 of record DGWX01000068.1, on the reverse strand, counting down.
CGTTCGCAAATGCGCTATTTCGGCGAGGCGTACAGCACGCGCCAAAGCGCGGAGAACAGCGTAAATTCCGTTAGGAGTTTCGCCGCGAAAGCCGTTCTCAAAAAAGCGGACAAGGCCGAGAAATAAGAAAAAAGAAATCAAGCGGAAAGAGGAATTCGACGGCGTCGGATTCCTTTTTCTCTTCTCCGTAAAAAACTTTCGATATTTTACGAATGGGTGTTCGATTCGCTTGACTTCTTCACTTTAATGTGTTAAAGTATCGATACGTTCAAAGCGTCGAACGGTAAAAGAGAGGTGAAAAAAGTGCGCGAAAGGGAGAATTTGCCCGAAAAACTCAGTAAGCTGTACGAAAGTTACGGTTATCTGCGTTTCAAAATGAATAAATTCGAGGAGTACGACACGTACGTCAAGAATAAGAGTTTTCTGACCTCGGATAACGTGATCACGTTTACCGACACGAACGGAAAATTGATGGCGTTAAAGCCTGACGTAACGCTCTCCATCGTTAAAAACAGCAAGGAAGCGCCCGGGCTGACGCAAAAAGTTTATTACAACGAAAATGTGTATCGCGTAGCGGGAAACAGCGGTTCTTTCAAAGAGATCATGCAATCGGGGCTCGAATGTATCGGTGCGGTCGGGTTATACGAACTGTCGGAAGTCATCGAGATCGCGCTCGAAAGCCTTGACGAAACGGGGCGGGATCACGTGTTGGACGTGTCGCATCTCGGCATCGTTTCCTCCGCGCTCGAAAAGGCGGAACTTTCCGAAGAGGGCAAGAGCGCGATGCGCGCTTACTTTGCGGGGAAGAACGTAAACGAAGCGGAGGCGCTTCTCTTGCGCGAAGGAGCGTCGGAAGAAGCTTCGCGATTGCTTCTCGAACTGATGAAGCTTTCGGGTTCGCCCGCCCTCGCGATTCCGAAGCTCGAAGCTTTATCGAAAGCGGATGATTACGCGGCGTGCGTAAGAAACCTGAAAGAGGTCCTCTCCGTCGTAAAAAGCGAAAAAGTCCGATTGGATTTTTCGGTTATGAACGATATGCATTATTATAACGGCATCGTTTTTCAAGGTTTTATCAAAGGCGCGCCCAAGTGCGTTTTGTCCGGCGGGCAGTACGATCTATTGCTGAAAAAGATGCGTCGAAACGCGAAAGCAGTCGGCTTTGCCGTTTATTTGGACGAGATCGAAGACGCGCAAACAAAAGAATCGGACGTGGACGTGTTCGTTTTGTTCCGAGAAGGGGAATCCGTTTCGCGCGTTGCCGAGACGGTAGGAGCCGAAAGGGCGAAAGGAAAGCGCGTTCTCGCTGGAAAGGTGATCCCGGACGGGGTCTCGTACCGCGAAGTGATCGTGATCGAGAGGGAGGAAAAATGCTAAACGTGGCGTTGCCCAAGGGAAGGCTTGGGGAAAAGGTGTACGGATTGTTCGAAAAGGCGGGATACGAATGCCCTTCGCTTCTCGAAAACAGCCGCAAGCTTATTTTCGAAAACGAGGAAAAGGGCGTTCGCTATTTTTGGGTGAAACCGTCGGACGTTGCGATCTACGTGGAGCGCGGCGCGGCGGATATCGGAGTTGCCGGGAAAGATATCCTTTTGGAGTACAAACCGGACGTGTACGAACTTTTGGACTTAAAACTCGGCGTTTGCCGTATGGCGGTCGCCGCTCCGAAAAACTTTAAGGACGATCCGCGTAAAGTCTTAAAGGTCGCAACCAAATTCAAAAATATCGCGTCGGATTACTATGCGAGCCTCGGACGGGATATAGACGTGATCCATCTGAACGGATCCATCGAGATAGCGCCGATCTTAAAACTCAGCGACGTGATCGTGGATATTGTGGAGACAGGGAAAACGCTCAAAGAAAACGATCTCGAAGTTATGGAGACCGTGTGTCCGATCAGCGCGCGTCTGATCGCAAATAAATCCGCTTACAAATTCAACGTCGAGGCGATCGAAATTTTGAAAGAACGCCTCGGAAAACTCGTTTGATCAAGGAGACCCTATGAAAACGTTGACTGCAGAAAAATACCTGAAAGAGCTAATAATCGAAAGCGCGAAAGAGAAAGCCGAGGTCAGAGAGACTGTGGCGCGCATCATCGAGACCGTTCGAGAAAAAGGGGACGCCGCCGTTATTTCTTACGAGCGGCAGTTTGACGAAGCGGTGCTTGACAGTCTCCTCGTTCCCGAAGAGGAGATCGCGGAAGCGATAAAGAAAGTTCCCCAAAAGTTTATTACGATCTTAAAGAAAGCGGCGAAGAACATTCGTAAGTTTCACGAAAAGCAGGTTCGTCAAGGCTTTTCCTATCGCGAAAAGGGCAAGTTGATCGGGCAAAGGATCCTTCCGATCGAGCGCGCCGCGCTGTACGTTCCGGGCGGAACGGCGGCGTATCCTTCGACCGTTCTTATGAATGCGATCCCCGCCAAGATCGCAGGTTGCGCGGAAGTTTGCATCGCAACGCCGCCTTTGATCAACGGAAAGATCAATCCCGTGATCCTTGCGGCGGCGTCAATCGCGGGCGTGGATAAAATCTATAAAATGGGCGGAGCGCAAGCGATCGCCGCGTTGGCGTACGGAACGGAAACGGTAAAAAAAGTCGATAAGATCGTAGGTCCCGGAAACGTGTTCGTGGCGGAAGCGAAAAGACAGGTGTACGGCGTCGTGTCCATCGATATGATCGCGGGACCGAGCGAGATCGCCGTTCTCGCGGACGAAACTGCCGATCCGGAATTTGTGGCGGCGGATCTTTTGTCGCAGGCGGAACACGATAAAAACGCTCGCGCGATTTTGATCACGCCTTCTTTGTCGCTTGCGAAAAAGGTTGCGCCCGAAATCGAAGCGAGGCTCGAAAAGCTGAAACGCCGTCCCATCGCGTCTCAATCGATCGAAAATAACGGGCGTATCGTTCTCGTTCGGACTATGGATGAGGGGATCGACGTTGCGAACGCGATCGCACCCGAGCATTTGGAAATCATTTCGGATGACGCGATCTCCTATCTCGATCGCGTTAAGAACGCAGGTTCCGTGTTCCTCGGTAGATACTCTCCCGAAGCGCTCGGCGATTATTTCGGCGGTCCGAATCACACGCTGCCGACCTCCGGAGCGGCTCGTTTTTCCAGCCCCCTCTCGGTAGATGATTTTATCAAAAAAACGCAATTTATATCTTACGACGAAGCGGCGTTCAAAAAGGTCGCGAAAGATATCGCCTATTTCGCCCGGAAAGAAGGTTTAACGGCGCACGCTGAAAGCGCTCTCGTGCGTCTTTCGAAAGATGAGTAGATTTTTATCCGACGCTTACGCTTCCCTTGTTCCATACGAACCGGGCGAGCAACCGAAAAAACAAACGTTTATCAAGTTGAATACGAACGAATCTCCCTTTCCGCCCTCGCAAAAGGCGATCGAAGAGGGTGAAAAAGAGCTTCGTCGTCTTTTCCTGTATCCCGATCCCGAATGCACTGCGCTTCGAGAAAAAATCGCGGAAAACCTCGGCTGCTTCATCCGAAAGGAAGAGATCCTCGCGGGAAACGGTTCTGACGAGATCTTGTTTCTTGCCTTTAATGCGTTTAAAGACAGAGGCTTCGTTTTCCCGGATATAACGTACGGTTTTTATCCCGTGTATGCGCGCGTTGCGGGCGCGTCTTATCGAGAGATCCCGCTTCTTCCCGATTTTTCGGTGGATTTCAAACGATTAAGAGAAGCGAAAGAGAACGTCGTTCTCGCCAATCCGAACGCGCCGACCGGGATCTTCGCACCTTTGACCGAAGTGGAAGCTCTATTGAGCGAACGTTCGGATCGATTGGTGATCATAGACGAAGCGTACGTCGATTTCGGAGGAGAGAGCGCGGTTTCCCTGATCGGAAAATACGACAATCTCCTCGTTACGCGAACTTTTTCCAAATCGCGCTCTCTTGCGGGGGCGAGGCTGGGGTTTGCGGTCGGAAACGAAGAATTGATCCGAGATCTGAATCTTTTGAAATATTCCGTAAATCCCTATAACGTAAATAGGGTAACGGCGGCGATGGGTTGGGGCGCCCTTGCGGACGAAAGTTACACGAAAAAAAATTGCGCCGCGATCGTAAAAAATCGGGAAAAACTTGCTTCCGAGATCGCGGAGATGGGGTATTTTTCGCTTCCGTCCAAAGCGAATTTTTTGTTCGTAAGACACGAAAAAGCGAGCGGAGAGCGCTTGTATCGCGCGCTGCGAAACGAGGGGATCCTCGTTCGTTATTTCGATAAAGAAAGATTGAGACCCTTCGTTCGGATCACGATCGGAGACGAAGATGCCACGGCGGAATTGATCGCCGCGTTGCGACGCATTCGGGAGGAATTATGAGACAGGCAACTATTCGAAGAACGACCAAAGAAACAGACGTTTCGATCGACCTTACGATCGAAGGAAGCGGACGCTCCGAGATCGATACGGGCTGCGGATTTTTGGACCATATGCTGACGTTGTTCGCTTCTCACGGCAGATTTGACCTTATCGTCAAATGCAAGGGGGATACGGAGGTGGACGATCATCATACCGTTGAAGACGTAGGCATTGCGCTCGGCGAAGCTTTTTTCAAGGCGCTCGGGGATAAGGCGGGCATCGCTCGATACGGAAGCACGATCCTTCCGATGGACGAGGCTTTGATTCTATCCGCCGTAGATTTTTCGGGGCGCGATTATCTCGGTTACGATTTGTTTATTCCCACCGAGAAGGTCGGTTCGTTCGATACCGAGCTTGCGGAAGAGTTTTGGCTAAGCTTGGTCAGAAACGCCAAGATCACGCTTCACTTTTTGCAATTTGCGGGAGAAAACTCGCATCACATCATAGAAGGATCCTTCAAATCCGCCGCGCGTAGCTTTAAGCAGGCGCTTACGATCGATCCCTCGCTCGAAGGGGAAATCCCTTCCACGAAAGGAACGTTATGATCGCGATCGTGGATTACGGAGTCGGGAACCTCTTTTCCCTTCGATCTTCCCTCGCCGCAATAGGCGTGGACGCGATCGTTACGGGGGAAAAGAGCGAGATAAAGAAAGCGGATCGGATCATTTTGCCGGGCGTGGGCGCCTTTTCCGCCGCCGTCCGAAAGCTGAAAGAAACGGGGCTGTTTGATTGCGTCAAAGAGGAAGCGATCCAAGGAAAACCGCTTCTCGGCATTTGCCTCGGAATGCAAATGCTCTTCGAAAAGAGCTTCGAAGGGGGAGAAAGCGAAGGACTCGGACTTTTAAAGGGCGAAGTTCGCCCCATTTCGGACGTTATCCCGAAGGAATATAAGGTTCCGCATATCGGTTGGAATGCGTTGACATTTTGCAAAGATTCGCCCTTGTTTCGCTATATCAAAGAGGGAGATTACGTTTATTTCGTACATTCTTATTTCGCGTCTCATGCGGAGGAGAGCGTAACGGCAACGGCGTTTTACGGTGCGCCTTTAACGGCTTCCGTAGGTCTCGGAAACATTTTCGGTTGTCAGTTCCATCCCGAAAAAAGCGGTGAGGTGGGGCTTCGCATTTTGCGCGCGTTTGCGGAAATAAAGGGAGGGCGCTCGGAATGATACTTTTCCCCGCGATCGATCTATTCGAAGGGAAAGCCGTTCGACTTTTTAAGGGCGACTATTCTCAAATGACGAATTACGGAGATCCTTTGGCAGTCTCTTCTTCTTTTATAAAAGCGGGAGCGAAGGCGATCCACGTCGTGGATCTCGAAGGCGCGAAAAGCGGGCTTACTCCGAATTTCGAAATCGTTTGCCGGATTAAAGAGCAAACGGGCGCTTTCGTGGAGGTCGGGGGCGGGATCCGCTCGATCGAAACCGTTCGAAAGTATTTGGAAGCGGGTCTCGATCGCGTGATCCTCGGAACGGCGGCGGTCAAAGACGAAGCGTTTTTGAAAAACGCGGTGTCACTGTATGGCGAAAGAATCGCGGTCGGGGCGGACGTAAAAGACGGCGCCGTTGCGATCAACGGTTGGACGGAAAAATCGGAATATACCCTCGCTTCTTTCTTTGAAAAGATGACGAAGATCGGCGTAAGGACGATGATCTGTACGGACGTTTCCAAAGACGGCGCGATGAAGGGGACGAATCTGAAATTGTACGCCGAACTTTCCGCGCGCTATCCGATCCGACTGATCGCGAGCGGCGGCGTATCTTCTCTTGCAGACGTCGGCAGCCTTGCGGCGATGGGGCTATATGGCGCGATCGTCGGCAAAGCCTACTATACGGGCGCGATCGACTTACAAAAAGCAATCGAGGTGGCAAATGATCACTAAAAGAATCATTCCCTGCTTGGACGTTCGAAACGGCAGGGTGGTAAAGGGCGTCAATTTCGACGGCATACGCGACGTGTCTTCCCCCGTGGAGAAAGCGGATTATTATTCGAGAAACGGCGCGGACGAACTGGTGTTTTACGACATTACGGCGTCGAACGAAGATCGGAAGATCTTTACGAACGTTCTCGCGGAAACGGCGGAGAGAGTGTTTATTCCTTTAACCGTGGGCGGCGGCATTCGCTCGATCGACGATTTCGACCGTGTGTTAAAATGCGGAGCGGATAAAGTAAGCGTCAATTCGGGCGCGATCGCCGATCCGTCTTTGATCGGGAAAGCGGCGAAGAAATACGGAAACCAATGCGTCGTTATCAGTGCGGACGTAAAGCGGGTGGACGGCGCGTTTCGCGTGTTCGCAAAAGGCGGCAGGGAAAACACGGGCTTAGAGGCGATCTCTTGGATCAAGCGATGCGTAAGCCTCGGCGCGGGCGAGGTCGTTCTCAATTCCATCGATACGGACGGCGTTAAAAACGGCTTCGATCTCGAAATGCTTGCCGCCGTCACGGCGGAAGTAAACGTCCCCGTCATCGCAAGCGGCGGCGCGGGAAAGATCGAGGATTTTATTACGCTTTTCCGCGCGCTGCCGCGCGTGGACGCGGGACTTGCCGCGTCCATTTTCCACTTCGGCGAAGTGGAAATTCGCGATCTCAAAAAAAGAATGGCGGAAGAAGGGATTCCTACCAGAGTATAAAGGAGAATAATATGATCAAAACGGACGAATTGAAATTTGACGAAAAAGGCTTGATCCCCGCGATCGTTACGGACGCGATCACGAAGGATGTTCTGACCTTGGCGTATATGAACAAAGAGACCCTCCAAGAGACCCTCGAAAAGGAGTTGACCTGTTTTTACAGTCGTTCCAGACAGGAGCGCTGGCTGAAAGGGGAAACGAGCGGGAATTATCAACACGTCGTCTCCGTTACCGCCGATTGCGATAAGGACGCGCTTCTCATTCAAGTGGAGAAAGACGGGCCCGCTTGCCATCTCGGAAACGACAGCTGCTTCTCCAATCCTCTCTATCAAAGCGAAAACAGACAAGCGTTTTCTTACGAAGGTTTGTACGAACTTTTGGTGGGTAGAAAAAAGGAGAAGAAGGAAGGCTCTTATACGACCTATCTTTTCGAAAAAGGGCTCGATAAAATTTTGAAAAAAGTCGGCGAAGAGAGTACGGAAGTCATCATCGCCGCGAAAGCGGAAGATAAAAAAGAAACGATTTACGAGATCGCCGATCTTGCCTATCACGTTATGGTTTTGATGGTGCAAATGGGGATCTCGCTCGAAGACGTTCACAGAGAGCTCGCCTCGCGCCACGTCATAGATAAGAAGATCAAACAGGAGAAAATGACGAATGGTTGAGAGCGATCTCCATACGCACACGCTTTACAGCGACGGTTCGGCGTCGCCCGAGGAAATGGTTCGCTCCGCCCTCTCTCTCGGCGTTAAAAAGCTCGGGATCAGCGATCACGGTTATACCTCTTTCGATGAAAGCTACTGCATGAAAAAGAGCGCGGTGAGTTCGTATTTAAGGGAGATCGGCGCTTTGAAAGAAAAATACAAAGGGGAGATCGAGATCCTCGCGGGGGTGGAATGGGATCTCTTTTCGGAAGGGGATATAAAGGCGTTCGATTACGCGATCGGCTCCGTTCATTACTTGAAGGTCGGAGGGGAGTACATCCCGGTGGACGAGTCGCCTTCTCTTCTTGTCTCCGCTTGCGAAAAGTATTTTTCGGGCGATTTTTACGCATTGACCGATCGCTATTATCAAGAAGTCGCGGCTTTGGCGGAGATTCCGACGGTTTCCATCGTAGGGCATTTCGATTTGATCAAAAAGTTCAATGAGAAAGAAAGGCTTTTCCCGGAGTCCGATCCCCGTTACGTCGCATCTTGGAAAAGGGCGGCGGACGCGCTCCTTCAAAAAAGAAAGGCTTTCGAGATCAATACGGGCGCGATGCACCGAGGCTATCTTTCGACTCCCTATCCTTCGAAAAATGTGTTCGAGTATTTGAAAGATCGGGGCGCGAAATTTACCTTCGGGAGCGACAGCCATTCGCCTTCCACGATCGGTTATTTGCCGCCCGAAACGGAGAAAGAATATGATTTATGATCTGAAAGACGCGCTTGCGATCGATTATCCCGGCAGGGGGATCATCGCGGGGGAAAATGAGAAAGGGAATCTCCTTCTCGCCTATTTTTTAACGGGACGGAGCGAAAACAGCCGCAATCGCGTTTTCGTTCGAGAGGAAGATTCTCTTCGAACAAAGGCGTTCGACGATTCTCTCGTCAGCGATCCGAGCCTGATCATTTATCGCCCATACGTTTGCGAAAAAGAAAAAGAAATACTGACGAACGGAGATCAAACGGAAACGATCCTTTCTTCTTTGAGAAAGGGCGAAAGCTTTTCTTCCGCTCTTTCCCGTCGCGCCTACGAACCGGACGCGCCTTCTTTTACGCCGCGCATTTCCGTTTTGGCGGATCGGCGGAAGAATGCTCCGATCGAGCTTGCGATCTTGTCAAAAGCGCCGGATAGCGACGCGTGCGTTCGTTCTTTTTATTCGAAAGAACGAAAAAAGGGGATCGGATATTTTATCAGGACGTATGAAAAAAACGGGTCGCCCCTTCCTTCTTTTCGAGGCGATCCGATAGAAGTATCTTTACATGGCGGCGCGAAGGAGATCGCGCGCGAGATTTGGAGCGCGCTTACTTCCGAGAATAAAATCGCATTGTTCGTTCGCGAAGTAACGCCGAAGGGCGAAGCGTTTGAAGAGATCGTAAACAGACACGGGGGAAAAGAATGAAAGAGATCGAATTGAAATACGGATGCAATCCCGGTCAAAAGCCGGCGAAACTCTATATGAAAGGGGGAGAGGATCTTCCTCTCGAAGTGTTAAACGGAACGCCCGGCTATATCAATTTTCTCGACGCATTGAACGCTTGGCAGCTCGTTCGCGAATTGAAAGAAACGACCGGGCTTGCGGCCGCTACCTCTTTTAAACACGTTTCGCCAACTTCGGCGGCGGTCGGCGTAAAACTCGGCGAGAAGCTGAAAAAAGCCTATTTTGCGGACGACGTCCAAGGGTTGGACGATTCTCCCGTCGCCTGCGCTTACGCTCGCGCGAGAGGAACCGATCGCTTATGTTCGTTCGGGGATTTTATCGCGCTGTCGGACGAGTGTGACGAAGTGACCGCGCGTCTTATTTCGCGCGAAGTTTCGGACGGGATCATCGCGCCTTCCTATTCAAAAAAGGCGTTTGACATTTTGAAAGAAAAGAAAAAAGGAAATTATGCGATCGTCAAGATCGATCCGTCTTACGAGCCTGCCGAGAGAGAAGAAAAGCAGGTGTTTGGCGTTACTTTTTCTCAAAAGAGGAATAACGCTTTGTGTAATGCCGCTTGGTTCGAAAACGTCGTTACGAAGGAAAAGAGCATTCCGCCCGAAAAGCTGATCGATCTCAAAGTCGCCCTCGTTACTTTGAAATACACGCAGTCCAATTCCGTCGTGTTCGCCTATGACTCGCAAGCGATCGGCGTGGGCGCGGGTCAGCAATCGAGGATCCATTGCACGCGCCTTGCGGGAAGTAAAGCGGATACTTGGTTTTTGAGGCAGTATGATCGCGTTTTGTCTCTTCCCTTCAAGGAGGAACTGACGAGAGTGCAAAAGGATAACGTGATCGACGCGTTTATAAACGAAACGGAAGAAGACGTTACGGAGAGCGGAATTTGGGAAAAATACTTTACCTCTCGCCCCTCGCCTTTAACGGCGGAAGAAAAGAGAGCCTATCTTTCCTCGATCAAGGGGGTTTCCCTTGCAAGTGACGCGTTTTTCCCCTTTTCGGATAACGTCGTTCGCGCGGTAAAAAGCGGCGTACGGTTCATAGCGGAGCCGGGCGGATCCGTTCGGGATCAAGAGGTGATCGATAAGTGCGACGAACTCGGCGTCGTTATGGTGTTTACCGGACAAAGACTGTTTCACCATTAAGAGAAATAAAAAAGCTTTTTTTATCGCTATAATTTCGCGTTTCTGAGTCCTTTCGGATATTTGTTTTTGATCCTGCCTTGCGCTCTTTTCCCGCCGCCGAGGGGAAATCCTCCCGCGCAAACGGCAACGTATCCGTCCGCGGCACTGTTGCCGTCTATTTCAAGTCCGTACAGATATTCGTTTACGCGCGGATCGGAAAGAGGTAAGTCCTCTTTGTTCTTAAAGTCGGCGCCGAACGCCGTAAAAAGATTGTGATGCGGTTCGAATCTCCCTTTTACGATCTCTCCGATCTGAACGCCTTCCGCGAGGAAACGAAGCGGGATCGTTCTCGCAAGCGGATGGACTGCGAAGTATTGATCGCCGCATTTGGAGATCTCTCCGATCGGTCCGTTTATATATTCGTCAGTAAAAGATAAGATCTTCTTCCGTTCGTTTGCCGAGATAGAAGGGGGAATGGATTTTTGCGCGTACAGTTTTTCGCCCGGTTTTTCGAGAAGACAAACGAACTGACCTTCGCCTTCGCTGATAAAGGGGTAGAAGCGGCGGCAGAAAGACGCGTCGAATCGGTCGTACGAGCCGACCCCCGGCGCCGTATAAGGGAGTATCTCCTCTCTTGGCCGAATGACGGTCAGCCCCATTTCGGAAACGAGGAAATCAACGATATTTTCGTTTTCTTCTTCCGCATAAGTGCAGGTCGAGTACAGAAGCTTTCCGCCTTCTTTCAGGGCGGGCAAAACGGCGCGCAATATCTCTTTTTGACGCGCTTCGTTCATTCGGTTGATGCCTTCGTTCCAAGCCGTAAGCGCGGCTTCTTCCTTTCGAAACATTCCCTCCCCGCTGCAAGGTAGGTCGCAGATCAAAAGGTCGAACGTTTCTTTCGCATACTTTCCGAGATCGGCGGGAGAAAGCGACGTTACGCCCACGTTTTTCAGTCCGAGCCTTTCCACGTTTTGCGAAAGGATCTTCGCTCTCTTGAAATCGATCTCGTTTGCGACGACGAAAGACGCGGGAGAAGAAAGGGCGGCGGCAATGGTCTTTCCTCCTGGAGCGGCCGCCACGTCCAAAACCTTTTCCCCGATCGAAGGAAGCGCCGCAACCGCGCTCATCGCTCCGGGATCCTGCATGTAGAACAGTCCGGCGGCGTGTAAAACGTTTCCGCCTACTTTTTCATCCGACAATAGATACCGACCGTTTGAAAGATAGGGAACGGGAGACGCGGGAAAAGGGGAAATTTCATCAAACTTCGCTTCGCTTATTTTGGCGGTGTTTATCAAAAAACCGCGCGAGGCGGGGCGCTCGAAAGTTTTTTGATAGCGCTCGAAATCTTCTCCGAGTAAGCGCTGCATTCTTTTTTTATAAGAAATCGGTAATTCGATCATACGTTTATCCTATCACTTTTTTTCCTTCTTTTCAACTTTTCTTGCGCGGCGTTGCGTTTGATTTTCGAGGGGGGGAGAAACGTCGAATCGCGTCGAATAAAGTCAAAAGAGAGAGATTCTCGTTTTTCTCCTGTTTTTCGGCATTTTTCGCTCTTGCCGCAGGGCATTCTGTTCTGTATAATAAAGTCAAAAAATCCATAAGAGGTGAAATATGAAAAACGACGGTGAACTTAAAAAACTCGCGCAATCGGCAAAGAACAGAATGAAAAGCGGTTATTGGCAGGGAATGAAGAACGCGGCGGAAGCGCCGATCGCGGAAGAGGGCAGCCTCGGCTATGCGATCGAAGAAGAAATGTATGCGAAAGTTCGGGAAATGCTCGGAGAAAACGAATGCGTTTTGGACCCGATCGGTCGGCTGATGGATCAAAAGATATACGAAAAGATGTCCCCTACCGCAAGGACGCGTTACGTTCTCGAACTGTCCAAGATCTACGTAAAACTGAAAGAAAGGTATTATCGGGAGAAAAATCGCAAACAATTATCATAGCGGTCGCCGCGCTCGAAAAGATCGGGCGCGGTTTTTATTTGGAAAGGCGATACGCAAGAAAAGAGAAAAGCGTTTCCGAGGTTGACAGGGCGCGCGCTGTAAAGTATAATTATATGCAAACAAAAAGGTCGGCTTTTTTTGCCGAAGGAGGAGACAAATGCGTATTGCAATCGGATGCGACCACGGCGGTATCGTGTTAAAACCGGAGATCCTGGCTTATTTAAAAGAAAAATCCATCGAGTACTTTGATTTCGGAACCTTCGATTCTTCGAGCGTGGACTATCCCGTATATGCCGAAAAAGTCGCGAAAGCAGTCGCTTCCGGTGAGTTTGACAAGGGTATTTTGCTTTGCGGAACGGGGATCGGAATGTCGATCGCGGCAAATAAAGT
>DGWX01000031.1 GCA_002395405.1 Christensenella sp. UBA4247 | reverse complement strand
TTTCAAAGGGGAATAACCGCTGACTTTCATAATGGGCGCATGTCCGAGGAGTCCGCCGAAAGAAGCGGAATCTCCGACCGTTTTTCCATAAACGGGGATCACCCTGACCGCGGTCGTTTTATGATTGGTAACGCCGATCGCCGCTTCGTCCGCGATCATAGCGGAGATCACTTCCGCTTTCGTGTCGCCGGGAATGGCTACCATATCGATGCCGACGGAGCAAACGGCGGTCATCGCTTCCAGCCTTTCCAGCGTTAAAGCGCCCATTTCCGCCGCCTCGATCATTCCGATATCTTCGCTTACGGGGATAAACGCGCCCGAAAGCCCGCCCACGTGAGAGCTTGCCATAATGCCGCCTTTTTTTACGGCGTCGTTTAACAGAGCCAGCGCCGCCGTCGTTCCGCAAGCGCCTACCCGTTCAAGCCCCATTTCTTCGAGGATCCTGCCCACGCTGTCGCCCACGGCGGGAGTCGGAGCCAAAGAAAGATCCACGATGCCGAATTCGGCGGAGAGCATTTTCGCCGCCGTTTTTGCAACGAGCTGCCCTACGCGCGTAACTTTGAACGCCGTCTTTTTAACGCATTCCGCAACGGCGGTCAAGTCGCCGTCCACCTCTTCGAGCGCGGCTTTTACGACCCCGGGGCCGCTTACGCCGACGTTGATCACTTTATCCGCTTCGCCCGTTCCGTGAAACGCGCCCGCCATAAAAGGATTGTCTTCCACTGCGTTTGCGAACACAACGAGCTTCGCGCAACCGATCGAATCTTCGCCTCTCGTTAAGTAGGCGGTTTCCTTTACGATCTCGCCCATTCTTTTGACCGCGTCCATATTGATGCCGGCGCGGGAAGACGCAACGTTGACCGAAGAGCAAACTTTTTTCGTCGTTGCGAGAGCTTCGGAAATCGTGGAAATAAAGGCGTTTTCCGGATCGGTCGCCCCTTTTTGAACGAGAGCCGTATAGCCGCCGATAAAATCGATCCCCGTTTCCGCCGCGGCTTTGTCCATCGCGCGGGCGATTTCAAGGTAGCCGCCGCTGCTTGCTCCGACGAGGCTTGCGGGCGTTACGGATACGCGCTTGTTTACGACGGGGACGCCGTACATCGTGGCGATCTTATTCCCTACGTCCACAAGGTCTTTCGCGGAACGAACGATCTTATCGTACACCTTGTCGGCGGTTTCTTTTTTGCTCCCCGAGATACAGTCGAGAAGAGACAGCCCCATCGTTATGCACCTGACGTCCAGATGCTGGGAGCGAACCATTCCGACCGTTTCGAATATCTCTTTATCCGTTATCATAACAATCAGATCCTATGCATTGCGTTGAAGATCTCTTCGCTGCGAAGATTGATATCAAGCCCTACGCTTTCGCCTTTTTCGCGAAGCGCTTTGATCAAGCGATCGATCGGCATATCGCTCTTTTCGACGTTTGCGCGCATGATCATCGTAAAATATTCCCCCATAAGAGTTTGGGAAATGTCCACGATGTTTACGTTCAAATCCGCAAGAAACGCCGAAACGTCCCGAATGATCCCGATCCTGTCTTTTCCGATAACGCTGATGATTACGTTCATATTGCCCCCGATTCCTCGTATTCTTTTTTTTATTATAACGCGCCGCCGCCGCGAATATCAAGCAAAAGCGAGCACGGAGGCGGTCGCGAAAGCAAAATAAGGCAGCGCCCTTGCTCTTAAAAAAAAGAGACGAGATCTTTCGACCTCGCCGCTTTTTCGGTTGCGCCGCCCGCGAAAACGCGAGCGGCTCGGTTAGTGGTACTTACTTTCTTTACTTGCTGCTGCCGCAGTTCGAGCAATCGGACGCGCCCTTCTTGACGGACGTCGATTTCTTAACGACTTTGGTGCTGCCGCAGTTTTTACAATTCGACTGTTTCATTTCACTACCTCCTGCTTTTATCTTGTGCGCTACGATAAAAACTATTCGGAGAAATCGCTTCCGCAAAAAAAAGAAAAAGTTCGGACCAATCCGAACTTGCTTCTTTATAAAAACGAGGAAGCCTCGCGCCGTCCGCTAGAACAGCGCGGGGCGCCTTCTTATTCTTTATTTCTCTTCTTCCGAAGTTTTTTCCTCTTCGAAAACGGGTTCCGCGCTCGCTTCTTTATCTTCCGAGCCTTCGCCTTCCCCCCTCGCGGCTTTCAATTCCTCGTAAAAATGCGCTCTCGCCATCGAGTGATACACGCCGACCCAGAGAAGCCCGATCCCGAGGCACAACGCGCCCACGATATACCAGCCGATAAAGCTGAGATCCAAAAGGAAGAGCTTACCTTTGTAGCCGTTCATCATATCGGACGAACGATCCAAACAGCTTCTCCAATTTTTGTCTTCCGATTCCTGCTGGATATAGCTCGCCATCGAATAAGCGTACGATTTAACGATACCGGGGATAACCAAAAGAAGCGACCACAAAAAGACGAACACGGTTTTCATCAAGCCGAGAAGAACGGCGTTTCCGAAATCCTCGTTGAACCCTGAAAACAGATCGGCGAAATCGATTTTTTTGTTTCCTTTCGCCGTTTTGATAAACATACGATCCAAACCGTAATTCATCGGACCCGTTAAGAGTACGGACGCGACGAAAAAGATTACGCCGAGGCTGGCGGTCAGGGCGATCGAAACCTTCGGGAAATAGCTTGCGACCGTGTCGGGGAAACCTACGATCAAGCTGTAAACAAGGGTTGCGAGGATCAACATGATCCATACGTTTCCGAACAAGCGATGCTCTAACGTATCGCGAGCGCGCTCTCTGATCTTATAATTCTCTACCATACTTCCTCCTTTCTCTCCTTAAAGAGAGCGCGGCAGCCCCTTGTCCGCGCATATTTTTTCTTTTGTCGGAACATATTGTATATCGATTCGCGCGCAATGTCAAGCGAGGCAAGTCTTGAAAAGAAAAGCGGCGCGTGTTACAATAATAGCGCGAGGTAGTATATGCGGAACTATATTCTGAAAATGCAAAAAGGAGAAGAACTCGGAAAAGAGGCGCTGCAAAAGATCGTAGGCGGCTATCTCTCCGGAAAGGTTACGCGAGAGGAGGAAACGGATTTTCTCCGCGCCGTATGTACCTATTCTCTTTCGGAGAAAGACGCGATCGCATTAACCGAAGTTATGCTCGAATCGGGGAAAACGCTTTGCTTTAAGAAACGCTCTCTCCCTTACGCGGACAAACATTCCACGGGCGGCCTCGCGGACTCAACGACGCTACTCGTTGCCCCGATCGTTGCCGCGGCGGGCGTCCCCTTCCTGAAAATGAGCGGAAGAAAACTCGGACATACGGGCGGAACGATCGATAAACTCGAAAAATTCAAAGGGCTGAACCCCGAAATGCCGATAGAGAGCGCGGAGCGCGTTGTGGATAAAACGGGCGCGGCGATCATCGCGCAATCCGAAGAACTCGTTCCCGCGGACAAAGCGCTTTACAAACTGCGCGACGAAACGGGAACGGTCAAAAGCCTGCCGCTGATCGCCTCTTCCATCGTTTCCAAGAAACTCGCAAGCGGCGCGGACGTATTTGTTTTAGACGTCAAGACGGGCAACGGCGCCTTTATGGAAAGCCTAAAAGAGAGCGTGGCGCTTGCCCGCCTTATGCTCAACCTTCTTTCTTCTCACGGCAAAAAGGCAGCTGCGGTCATCAGCGATATGGACGAACCGCTCGGAAACGCGATCGGCGGCGCTCTGGAAGTTTCGGACGCGATCGAGGCGCTTTCCGGGAAAGAAAGCCGCTTATCCGAGCTCTCGCTGCTTCTTTCTTCCGAGCTAATCTCCCTTGCGAAAAACGTTCGATTCGCGGAAGCCGCGGCGGAAGCGAAACGCCTTCTTGAGAGCGGCGCCGCAAAAGCGAAACTTATGGAGATAATTTCAGCGGAAGGAGGCGATTTGACTCTCTTTTCGAAAGAAGAGCGCGACCGGCTGTTTTTTGCAAACGCGGGAACGATTTGCGCCGACAGAAGCGGTTATGTAAAAAAGATCGACTGCGTTTCTCTCGGCAATCTCGCTCGAGAATTCGAGTCTCTCGGCGGATACGGGATCTATTTCCCGAAAAAGATCGGAGACGCGGTGGAAAAAGGAGACGTCCTTGCGCGTTTTTGCGGAGAAACACCCGCTTCCCCCTCTTTTCTCGCGCGCCTTTCTTCCTGCATTGTTCTGCAAGACGCCGTTTGCAACCCCCTTCCCCTATTTTACGAGATCCTAAAAGCGGATCCGCCCTCCGTTTAAGATAACTTGACGCTTTTTTATAAAAAGGATAGAATGAAATCGAGATAAGCGCGAAAACCGCCGCTTACGCAGTGAGTAACAAAAAACTTATACCGACCGCACTCTTATGAAAACGCTTTCCCAAGAATTATTCGATACGCTCCTCTCCTGGTATCGGGAAAACAAACGCGATCTCCCTTGGCGGAGAGTCGTTTCCCCTTATCGAACCTGGATCTCGGAAATAATGCTGCAACAAACGCGCGTCAGCGCGGCGATCCCCTATTTCGAACGCTGGACAAAGCGCTTTCCTTCCGCGCTCTCTTTGTCTTCCGCTTCGGAAGAAGACGTTTTGAAAGCGTGGGAAGGACTCGGTTATTACAGCCGCGCGCGCAATTTGCACGCCGCCGCGAAAATCATCGCAAGCGAATTCGGCGGAGAACTTCCCTGCGATAAAGAAGCCCTCTTGCGTCTCCCCGGCATAGGCGAGT
The DNA here is from genome assembly GCA_002395405.1 of Christensenella sp. UBA4247. GTDB lineage: Bacteria > Bacillota > Clostridia > Christensenellales > CAG-1252 > CAG-1252. The sequence goes on along the minus strand of DGWX01000031.1, from coordinate 1,850 downwards.
ACACGGTGGGCGCGATCCTCTCCATCGCGTTCGGAAAAAGAGAACCGGCGGTGGACGGAAACGTCCTTCGCGTGATCTCCCGCCTGACGGAAGATCCGACGGATATTCTGAACGTCTCTTTCCGCAAAAAAATCGCGGACGACATTCGCCCCTTTATGAAGGAAGGCGAAACCTCCGATTTTACCCAAGCCCTTTTCGAGCTCGGCGCGCTCGTTTGCCTTCCGGAGGAAGCTTGCCGCTGCGCGTCTTGCCCCGTTCGCGCGTTCTGCGGCGCAAACGAACACGGAACGCAGTCTCTTTTCCCGGTAAAAACCGCCAAAAAAGAAAAGAAGAAAGCGGAAATGACCGTTTTCCTTTTGCTCTTAAACGGCTCCGTTGCCCTAACTCGCAGACCCGACTCGGGGCTTCTTGCGAAAATGTATCAATTTCCGAACGTAAGCGGGTTTTTATCGGCAAGCGAAGTTTCCGCCCGATTCGGCGGGGAAGCGCGCGAACTGCCCGCGCATACGCACGTATTTACGCACGTTATATGGGAAATGAAAGCCTTCGCCGTATCTCTATCCTCTCCGCCGAACGATCCTACTCTCTTTTTCGCTTCCCCCGCCGAGCTGGAAGAAAAGTACGCCCTACCTTCCGCCTTTTCCTTCTATAAAAAGTTTTGCAAATAACCCGACGATCCTTTCCGTTTTTTTTATGAAAAAACAAATCGAAACATTTTTGTAAAAATATTTGACAGCTTTTTTTTCGCGGTGCTACAATGAAGAAAACCGAAGAGGAAGAAGAGTAGGCAAGTCAATTCCTTTATAGAGAGCGGCGGATGGTGAAATCGCGGCAAGGAAAACTCGTCCGAATGGGCTTCCGAGGGCGAAGCGGAAAGGGAGATCCCCGAGTATGCAAGCCGGAGCGCGATTCTCCGTTACGAACGTCGAGCGTATGATAGTGCGCGAAAAAAGTGGGCGCGAAAGCGTCAAGCAGGGTGGCACCGCAGGAAAAATAGATCCTGTCCCGGCATAAATATGCTTGGGGCAGGTTTTTTTATTCCCTTCCCTCGGCGATGATCCTTTCGGAAAAATGCGCTGACGCGCAAATAATAACCGCAAAACGCGGAAAAAGGAGGAAAATATGAGCAAAGAAGAAAAAGTTATCCCGTATAAAATCTATCTCGAAGAATCCGAGATGCCGAAATGCTGGTATAACGTACGCGCGGATATGAAAGAAAAGCCCGACCCCCTCGTAAATCCCGCAACGATGAAACCCGTTACCAAGGCCGATCTTACCCCCGTGTTTTGCGAAGAACTCGTGGAGCAAGAACTCGATAACGATACGGCGTACATCGAGATCCCCGAGGAGATCCGCAACTTTTATAAGATGTATCGTCCCTCGCCTCTCGTTCGCGCTTACTGCCTTGAAAAGAAGCTCGGTACGCCCGCAAAGATCTATTATAAGTTCGAAGGGAACAACACGAGCGGCAGCCATAAGCTGAACTCGGCGATCGCGCAAGCGTATTACGCGAAAAAACAAGGTTTGAAGGGCGTTACGACCGAGACCGGCGCCGGGCAATGGGGGACCGCCCTTTCCATGGCGTGCGCTTATCTCGGGATCGACTGCAAAGTCTATATGGTCAAATGTTCTTACGAGCAAAAACCCTTCCGTCGCGAAGTCATGCGTACTTACGGCGCGTCGGTTACCCCTTCCCCCTCGATGGAAACGGAGATCGGAAAAAAGATCCTCTCCGAATTCCCCGGAACGACGGGCAGCCTCGGTTGCGCGATCTCCGAAGCGGTGGAAAAGGCGGTATCGACCCCCGGCTATCGCTACGTGCTCGGGAGCGTTTTGAACCAAGTTCTTTT
>DGWX01000046.1 GCA_002395405.1 Christensenella sp. UBA4247 | reverse complement strand
CATCCGCTCGGAGCCGCCGCGGATCTGCCTTCTCCTTACGTGTTCTCCGATCCGAAACTTTTATCCGTTATATCTGAGAAAAACGTTCGCCTTGTTCGCCTCGCCAGCGGAGACAAATTCATTGCCGACCCCGTAAGAAAGGATCAAATCGTTTCTGATTTTTCGGCAGGTATTTGCGATATGGAAGGCGCCGGCGTTGCTATTACGGCATATCGGGCAAAGATCCCCTTTACAATGATCAAAGTTATTTCCGATTCGGCGGGAAGCGACGCGACGAACGAATATGGCAAGAATAAGAACGCAGGGCTTGTTTTCGCGTTGGACGTCGTTCTCGGTGCGATCTTCGAAGTTTTCAAGAAGTGATCGTAAGCCCCATAGCGGCACTACCGGATTGTTTTTTAGAGCGTTTATGCTTGAACTTTTCGCTAAATCGCTGAAAATGGGGGTAGTTATCCACCGTTTATCCACAATTTGTGAATAACTTCTACTTGTGTTATATTGTTTCTTTTTGGAAAATTGCTTTGTATTTAACGTTCGTTATCTTCGATTTCGCGAATTACGCGGGCGGGGACTCCGGCATTTACCGTGTTCGCGGGTACGTCTTTTGTGACCACGGCGCCCGCTCCGATAACCGCGCCTCTCTTGATCGTTACATTCGGTAAAATTACTGCGTTTGCGCCGATCCACACGTCGTCTTCGATCGTAATTTTTCCGGCATATTCGAGGCCTTGGTTTCTTCTTTTTGCGTCAAGCGGGTGATAGGAAGTGGTGAGTGTAACGTTCGGCGCTATAAAAACGTTGTTTCCGATCTCGACTTTTCCCGCGTCTAAAACAACCAAGTTGTGGTTTGCGTAAAAATTGTCGCCCGCAGAGATAAGAGAGCCGTAATCGCAGTAAAAGGGCGGTTCAATGATCGGATTCTGCCCAATATTTCCGAAGATTTCGCGCAGTAGCTTTTCTCTTTTGCGGCTTTGTTTCGGCGCTGTTTTATTATAGCGAACGCATTTTTCTTTCGCCTTCGCTCTTTCTCGAATCAGCGATCGATCATAGTTCGCGTCGTAGATCTCGCCGTTTAACATCTTTTCTCTTTCCGTCATATTCTCACCTCTCTGTTATTATATACGCTCGAAAAAATAAAGTCACGCGAATGCATTCTTTGGGTCGCGTTTTGCATTTTAATTTTTTCACGCGTTGTCGCGCCTTGACTGTTTTTCGTTTTTATGCGATAATATGTTTGCTACACATTTTCATATAACTCAGGAAGGGTGCGTTTGGTAAAAATGTTTCCCTTATCTCTTCCTGAGTGAGATTGTGTAGCAACAATGGGAGGCATTTTTCGGTGCGCTCCCAAAAGGAGCGCACTCTTTTGATTATAACGTTTTGCGGGCATTCGAGTTTCAGCCCGACCCAAAAGCGTCCTTGCGGAAAAGGCAAATAAAAATATGCCAAACCGAGGCATATTTTCTAAACGCTCTCGTTCAAATCCTTGCCGTTAAGTATAAAAAAAGCCCGCTATTGCGGGCTGTAAATGGTTGCGGGGGCAGGATTTTTTATAAATCGGGATATTTTCGGGCGCTATGAGGCTTCGCCTCTACGCGGACCTGCGCTTCGCTCCGGTACAACCGCTAAAAATATGCCAAACCGAGGCATATTTTCTAAACGCTCTCGTTCAAATCCTTGCCGTTATGTATAAAAAAAGCCCGCTACTGCGGGCTATAAATGGTTGCGGGGGCAGGATTTGAACCTTGCGACCTTCGGGTTATGGGCCCGACGAGCTGACCGGACTGCTCCACCCCGCGCCGTATTTCCGGTTACTATTATATGCCGAGCCGAGCGAACCTGTCAAGCGGGTCGGGCGAAGAAAAAAGGAAAAATTCGGATATATGCGCGAATTCGGAAGAAAAAGAAAGAACGCGGAGCGCTAAGCGCCTTCGTCCGCTTAAAATTCCAAGCGGTAAACGAAATCGTCCATAAAGTAACCGCCGCCGATATCGTTTCTTTCGCTTCGGATCTTCTTGAATCCCATTTTTTCGTAGATCGCGGTGGACGCGTTCTTTTTATTTACGTTCAGCTCAATGGCGGAAAGCCCCTCGTCTTTCGCGTTTTGCACGCAAAAATCGAGCATTTTCCGCCCGTATCCTTTGCCGCGTTCGCCGTCTGAAAGATAGAGTTTGCTGAGATACATATGATCGTCTTTCGGATAAAACCCCATAAACCCGATCGCATGGAAACGTTCTTGCGCGATATAATAGCGGTAGCCGCGCGCAAGTTGACTACGGATCGCGGGAACGGATTGGAATTTTTCGATCATATAGTCGTTTTGCTCGACGCCGAGGAGCGGATCGTAATACTTTTTTACGATCTCCGTTGCGATTTTCGAGAGAAGGGTAACGAGTTCTTCGTTTTCGAGTTCCACTTTCAGAAATTCCATATGCGCCTCCGTTTGCCGAGCGCGTTCGCCCGTTCGATATTATTATAGCATAGAATTTCCGTAAATTTCCTTAAAATCCCGCAAAGAAAAGAAAAAGGGCGGGGCGGTGGATGCGCGAAAAGAGGGTTTGGCCCGGGCGACAAAGCGCGAGGAGCGGGGAAAAAGGGACGGAAAGTGGGGTGAAACGAAAAAATCTATCAAAAAGCAAAAAATTCATTGACAAACGTTACGCGTCTTGTTAGAATAAATAAGCGTTTCGTCGCGGGGTGGAGCAGCTTGGTAGCTCGTCGGGCTCATAACCCGAAGGTCGTATGGTTCAAATCCTGCCCCCGCAACCATTAGTGGCGGCGTAGCTTAGTTGGTTAGAGCGGCCGGTTCATACCCGGCAGGTCGTTGGTTCGAATCTGACCGCCGCTACCATATATATGGCCCCTTGGTCAAGCGGTTAAGACATCGCCCTTTCACGGCGGTTACATGGGTTCGAATCCCGTAGG
>DGWX01000015.1 GCA_002395405.1 Christensenella sp. UBA4247 | reverse complement strand
CGGACACGGAAACTTCGGTTCGGTGGACGGTGACAGCGCTGCCGCTATGCGTTACACGGAAGCTCGTCTCGCGCCCATCGCGCAGGAAATGCTCCGTGATCTCGATAAAGATACGGTAACGTACAGCTTGAACTTCGACGATACCTTAAAAGAGCCGGATATGCTTCCCGGTCGCTTCCCGAACCTTCTCGTAAACGGTGCTTCCGGTATTGCCGTCGGACTCGCAACGAATATTCCGACGCATAATATTACCGAGGTCATCGACGGTGCGGTCGCGATGATCGATAATCCTCATATTAAACTGGACGAATTGATGCAGATCATAAAAGGTCCGGATTTCCCGACGGGCGGTATTTTGACGAGCGGCCCGGAACTTCGACAGGCTTACGAAACGGGTAAGGGTAAAGTTCAGATTTCCGCAAAAATGCATATCGAAAAGGAAGGCGATAAAAAGAGTATCGTTATAACGGAGCTTCCTTATCAAGTCAATAAAGCGAAACTGCTTCAAAAGATAAATGAGCTTCGCGAAAGTAAAAAAGAGCCTTTCGTTCAAATCGCCGATATTTTAGATGAATCCGATCGGCAAGGGCTTCGCGCGACGATCAAATTAAAACGTGACGCGGAGGTGGATCGTATCGTAAAATTGCTTTTGAAGCATACCGATCTCCAAACGAATTTCGGCATCAATATGGTCGTCATCGCAGATGGAAAGCCCCGTCTTATGGGCATTCGCGAGATCTTGAAATATTACTTGGATTATCAACGTACTTTGATCCAGCGCAGAACTCGTTTTGATCTGAATGCGGCAAAGGAAAGAGACGAGATCTTACGCGGACTTCTCGTTGCGATCCAAAACATAGACGAGGTCATCGCGATCATCAAAGCCGCGAAAAATGTAACGGACGCAAAAGATTCTCTTCGCGCGCGTTTCTCTCTTTCCGAAAAGCAGGCGAACGCGATCGTGGAAATGAAATTGCGTCGTTTGACCAATCTTGAAACGGATGAGATCATTCAAGAACTTGAAGAACTTCGCAAAAAGATCGATTATCTGACGAAAGTTTTGGCTTCGACCCGTATGCAATATCAGGTCGTAAAGGAAGAACTCCTCGATATAAAAAAGAGATATAAAAGGGCTCGTAGAACGGAAATTCGCGAAGATACGGGCGATCTTACCGTAAGCGAGCTAAAACCCGAAGAAGCGGCTTCCAAGCCCGTCGTAAACGGCGGAATCGTTTTATTTTCAAACGGTAATCTCAAATTCTGTAACCAAAGAACGCTCGGCGCAGGCGGAAAAAGTACGATCGGTTTGTCCGATTCGGACATCGTTAAGGATATTCTGTATCTGACTTCGGATAGGAACTTTTACGCATTTACCGACAAAGGCAACGTGGCGCGCATCGCCGCGCAGGATCTCTCCGAAAAATCCTGGAAGGATAAAGGCGTTCCCTTTATAAAACTCGTTCCGCAAGCGGATAAAGACGAGCGGGTCATCTCCGTTCTCGCTCTTGACGAGAGCGAAAAAGCGCCTGCGGACCTTTCGATCGTTTTCTTTACTTCGGACGGAATGGTCAAGCGCACTCTTGCAAGCGAATATACTGCTCTTTCTAAGAGCTATTTCCAAGCTACTGTCGTTAAGGAAGGCGAGAAAGTCATCAACGTGGATTATTTCAAAGAAGGGTTCTCGATGCTTTTCGTAACGCAGGACGGTATGGTTTTGAATGCGGAAACAACGGACGTTCCCGTTCAAGGCAGACGATCTGCGGGCGTAAAAGGTATTATGCTCTCCGAAGGGGATACGGTTTCGTCGGCTTCCGTCGTCAGCGATAGCGGCGAAGTCATCGTCGTAACCGAACTCGGATACGGTAAACGCGTTTTGATCGCGGATCTGGACGTCGGAAAGCGTTATCGCAAAGGACTGAAAATCATTGATACCGATCTTACGAGAGGGAAGGTCGTATTCTCGGATGTCGTTACGATGCCGTATATGGTCGCGTTCTTCTATGAAAGCGGTGAAAGCGAGCTGATCGTAACCGACCTGATCGATATTGAAGATCGAACGGATATCGGCGTCTATCTCCCGGAGAATAGAAACGCTCGAATTTTATCCGCAAGGAAGCATAGAACCAACTGATGGATCTTATTTTGCCGTTTTCAATCGATTGAATCGTACCGCGTTCGCAAAAAAAAACGAACGCGGTATTTTTAATTCGGAAAACTTGTCCGAATTTTTTTTTAATCGGGTGATAAAGGGGTCAGCGGGTTGCATAAGAATAGGTATGTTAAAAGAGTATCTACCTGAAAAAATAAACGCAATTTTGCCACCTTCCGTTCTGGAAATCCGATTAAGAAGGCGCAAACCGATTTCGTTTCTGACGAAGAAAGGAAAGTCTTTCGCGAACCATATCGTAACGGACGCCGAATTTGAAGAAGCGTTAGCTTTAGCGACGGAAAGATCTTTATATGCGATCACGGAAAAGCTCGTGAACGGATATTTGCCGCTTAAAGGGGGCGTTCGCGTCGGCGTTGCGGGTGAGAGCGTTTCGGATGGTAACCGCGTAAAGACGGTCAAGAACATAACCTCATTGGTTTATCGAATTCCACATCAAATTTTCGGAGCGTCTGATTTTCTTCAAATAGACGGAAATTTCCGTGAAAACGTTTTGATTATTTCACCTCCGGCTTGTGGGAAAACTACTTTTTTACGCGATCTTTCGAGGCGGCTTTCGATAGCCGGAATGAACGTTGCCGTTTTAGACGAAAGAGGGGAGATCGGCGGCGTTGTTCAATCGGAAGTGACGCTTGATCTCGGAAATAACGCGGACGTCCTTGTCGGGTTCCCGAAGTCGATCGCTTACGAAAACGCGCTTCGATCCTTAAACCCCGATTATATCGTAACGGACGAGCTATCGGGGGAAAGCGACGTAAAAGGGGTTTTACGCGCCTATTACGGCGGCGTTAAAGTTGCCGCAACGTTACATGGAAGCGGAGAATCTGCTTTTTACGGCGATTTTGCGCCTCTCGCAAAGGTTTTCGATCGCATCATAGTTCTCGGAAAAGAGCCGAGAGTCGGATCGGTCGTTCAAAATATCGTAAGATGAGCGCGCTATCCGTTTTTATCGGCGTTTGCGCCTTTTTTTCCGCTTCCTTCGTTGGGCTTTGGCTCAAAAAAAGACTTGTCAAGAAGGCCGATTTTTATAAAGATTACTATGATTATTTGACTTTTGCGCTTGAAAAAATTTCATACGAGCGCGCCGTCGTTTCGGAGATCAATAAGGGTTTTCGAGGGAAAAGTAAAGAGTTTTCCGAATTCTTAGAGGGGAAAGAGATCAATATCGCTATTCCGGAAAATGATCTTTCGGAGATCCGTTCTTCGATCTCTTCGATCGGAAGATCGGACGCGGAAACGCAGATCGCTTCGCTTTCTTCAAAGTGCGCTTCGATGAAACGATTCGTTGAAAACGAGTGCGCGAGTTTTCGAAAAGACGCGGCGCTTCGCTTTAAGCTCGCCGTTCTCGTCGGCGTTGCGCTTTTTATCATTTTGGTTTGATCGAGGAGGGAACAATGGATATCAGCGTTCTGTTTAAAATTGCGGGCATCGGGCTTCTTGCCGCGATCATCAACATTATTTTGAGAAAAAGCGATAAAGAAGAGATCGCAACGGTAACGACGCTTGCTTCTCTTGTTCTCGCTCTCGTTATCGTTTTGGATATGATGGCGTCTTTGTTCGATAGCATCAAATCTATTTTCAGTTTGTATTGATATGCAGATCGTAAAGGTGATCGGTGTCGGACTCATCGGCGCTTTGGTTGCGGGATTGCTTAGGCAGGAAAAGTCCGAGCTGTATATTTTTGCCGTAATCGCAAGCGGCGCTTTGATCTTGATCATACTTCTTTCCTCTTTGACCGAAGTCATTAAGCAATTCGGTCTTCTCGTTGGCGAAAGCGGGGTGGACGAGTCTCTTTTCGCCGGGGTTTTGAAAATCATCGGAGTAGGGTATATTACGGAATACGCCGCTTCGCTTTGTACCGATTACGGCGTTTCGAGTATCGCGAGTAAATTGCAGCTTGCCGGGAAAATTACCATATTTTTTATGACGCTGCCCGTGCTTACGAACCTCGTTCGCGTCATTTCTTCCATGCTATGAAAAAAAGCGTTTTTTTGCTTTTAATACTTTTGTTTTCGATTCTTTTTCTTTCGTTTTCCTCTGAAAACGCTTACTGTGAGTCTAAAAGTAAGGAAGAGATCGAAAAGAATTTGAAGGATGAAATTTCGCGTTACGTGGAGACGCTCGATCTTTCGGAATTCGAGGATTTTGTACGCGATCTCGATTCTCCGAGCGACGTTGGCTCTCTTTCGCTTTCCGATTGGATAAAAAAGATTACGGACGGGGAGACGCCTCTTTCGTTTTCTTCGTTGTTATCATTTTTGTGGGAGCGCTTCGCTGGCGTACTTTCGGGAACTTTCGCCGCACTTTTGACGGTTATGATCTTATCCGTTGCCAGC
>DGWX01000047.1 GCA_002395405.1 Christensenella sp. UBA4247 | reverse complement strand
CAAGTCGTCCCGCGCGATACACATGTCATATCGGTCCCCTCTATTATGCACCGGCAAGCCTTTATTCTCGTATTCTTTGAAAAGATATTCCCCTACCGTACGGTAGCCTTTTTCTTCGATCTTCTGTTTATTGCCTGCAATCGCAGAAATCAAGGCACCATCTTCTGCGCTTGCGCCTGATTTCCTATTACTCTTAAAACCGCGATATCGCGCGATCGAATACAAAACCCTTGCAAATTCTTCTTCCGTAATACGCGAATCAAGCGCCTCCGCTCTTTTAGCCAATACGTCCATATCGCGCAAAGCGGATTTGATTTGAGTTTCTGATTCATCAAAGATAAAAATCCCGTTTTTTTCAAACAGTTTCCTAATATACGAGAGTCTCGCCGACTTTCTGCGAAGTCTTCTTCTGTTTCCTCTCGCCAAGCGACGAGGCATTGCAAGAGAAGCACCCGTCTTGGGTTGCTCTGCCGCATCGAAAATTCTCGATCCAAGCATAAGAATTCCGATCGGTTCTCCCTTATCATTGCAATCAAGAACACTCCAACCTACGGATTTTATACCTATATCAAGTCCGATTCTGTACATTATCTCCTCCTAAATAAAAAGATGTCCCTTAGAAGATCAAGGGACAGAGCTTTTCGGGATTTCTCCCTTGTTTTAGTAACCTTTTAAACTTTGGTATGGTATAAAAAAGGTTATTTGTATAATACCATACAATAACATAATTGTCAATAATCATTTTCGGTGGCTTCATCTAAAGAATATCGAATTTTTGATTGATATACTTTTTTAATTATCTTACGCAAAAAGAAACGTCAAAACAGAATTCCATACGAGCGCCACTCGCCGCGCGGAAAGAAGACGCAAAACGTTTGATATCTCCGATTGGAACGTGTTATTCTATCGATATGATAAACGATATATCCGCATTCAAAAAAAAGCTTTACGGCGGAAGCGACGTTACGATCGACTTCGTTGGCGACAGTATTACTTGGGGGCTGAATCATTGCGCGGCGAACGAAACTTTCGTTTCCCGTTTCGCGGAACTTCTTGCGAAAAACTTCGATTTCCGCGTCGTTCGCTACGACGGAACTGTGGAAAGCGAAGCCCTTCCTCTCGCCGGATTCGAAGGCCCTTTCTTCGTGGGCGGGGAAAAGGAAGCGCGCCAAGCCGCCGTCATTCGAAACGGCGTGGGAGGCAATACCGTGCGCCGCGCCCTAAGAAGAAAGCAGGATTTTACAGGGAAAATGCCGAATGGTAAAAACGCCGATTTGATTTTTTTGATGTTCGGGATCAACGACGCTCTTTCCTCGGATAAAAGCAAATTCGTATCCCCCGAAACTTTTGAACGGGACTACGAAGAGCTGCTCTCCGTTTTGAATAGCGAAGACGCGCTCGTGATCATCCTTTCTCCTACCTATAACGGAACGAATTATCCCTTGGACGCTTACGCGACCGTTTCAAAAAAGATCGCAGCCGCCCACGGTCTTCCCTTTATCGACACGCACGCGCTTTGGATAAACCATTACCGAAAATGGCGCCGCCGCTTCGGGCAAGGAAGCTGGCTTTCCAAAAGCAAAACAGACGCCTGCCACTTTTCCCCCAAGGGCGCAAGCAAAACGGCTTCCTATATTTTCGAAGAATTTTTGAAACTCACAAGAGAATAGCTTCCGCGCGAAACGTTGACTTTCGATATTCTCGTTCGTAAGATATAATTATGGAAATCGTTCAAAAGATTCGTCAAACGCAAATAGGGCTTTCAAAAAGACCCGCCACCATCGTTTTTTTTGGAGACAGCGTTACGCAAGGTTGCTTCGAGTGTTATGTAACGCAAGAAGGAAAAGTCGAACCCGTTTTCGATTCGGACAGCTCTTACGGCAGTCGTCTGAAAGAAATGCTTTCCCTTTTATACCCCGACGCATCCCTTCGTTTCATCAACGCGGGGATTAGCGGAAACACTGCCGAGGGCGGCTTAAAGCGGCTCGATCGGGACGTTCTTTCTTTTCATCCCGACCTCGTAGTCGTCGGATTTGCCTTAAACGACGCTTTTTTGAAAGGAGAAAGCGGTCTTTCCGATTACAAACAGACGATGTCGGAAATCTTGAAAAGAATCGCGGAAACAGGCGCGGAAAGCATCCTTTTGACCCCCAACTCAATGAATATCGGCGTTAGTCCCGCCTTAAAAGAAAAGCCTATGCTGAAACTCGCAGAAGCGATGGAACGCGCGCAGAAAAGCGGCATTTTGGACAAATACGCGGAAGCCGCGAAGGAAGCGGCATCAGAAGGCGGCGCCGTCGTTTGCGACGTTTATTCCAAATGGAAGAAAATGATCGACGCAGGCGTAAACGTTACCGAACTCTTGGCGAATAAGCTCAATCACCCGATCCGGCAGCTGCATTATTTAACGGCGATGATGCTTTGCGATTGCATTTTAAGCTGAGGATCTCCTTTTTCATTCGACCATCGAGATCCTTTCCTCATTTGAAATCGATCAAAAAAAAGGACGGAAATTCATTTTCCGCCCTTCTTTATGATCAATTCTTTTCGATCAAGCGAACGACCGGAGAAGAAAGGACGCCCGTTTCATCGAATACGTACGCTTTTACGCGCCACGGCAGCCGCGTTTTATGATACCATCTCGGGCTGTCGGATAACTTGTATTTTTTACGGATATGAACCGTGCCGAAGGCATTTTCCCTCGAAATATACGCGGTAACGAACACTTCGTTTTCACCCTTCTCGGTCGGGAATTTCGCCTCGTAAGGCGCGAAGAACACGTCTTGTTCTTTTCCGCCGAGAGCAACCGTTAAAAGAGCGGACGCATAACGCGCGGAAACGATCGCGTCCTCCCCGTTTGAGGTAAAGGCCGTTCGATAGGTGATCTTGCCTCCGTAAAACGGAAAGCCCTGACGCGTCAGATCGCCGAAAGAAATTTCGCCGGGAAGCGGGAGCAAAGTCGCCTTCGTCCGTTTGAGTTTTACGGCAAAAGAACCGAGCAAATAGCAGTTTTCGCATCGATCGTATTTTCCGATCGGAATGCGAACGTCGATCACATTTGCGCCTTTTTTTATTTCGATCGGGAAGGTTTTGAATGCGAGATCCACATAATAACCGTCCGATTCCGCCTCGACCTTTTTTCCGTTTACCGTTAAGGAAAACTCTTTGTATTCGCAAGCAAAATGCGCGGGGGAGGCGATCTCGCTTCGGAATTCGAAGCGCATCGTTATTTCCTTTTTCTCTTTATCCTTTTCGCGAAGCCACGGTTGCAGTTCCGAGCGATATTTCGGAAGCCCCAGCGCTTTTCTCGCTCGCGCGGTCACGAGATCGAGATCGAGTCTCGCATGAAAGCGCTCTCCGACGGACCATTTTGCCTTATCGAGAAGGAGAACGTTCGGCTCGCTTAAATCATATTTGACTTTGTTCGGTAAGGAAAGAGAGCGAACGACCTTCTTGGGAGAGGAAGGCGCCGCCTCGCTTTCTTTTTCGGTTGCCGCGTCATAGCGAAGAAGCAAGCTATCGTTATTATAAAGCGTTTTCGAAACGTACGTTACGCCCTTTTTGACGCTGCAAGGCAAGGGACGGATCTCTCCCGTCATCGTGTCGTACTCTTTTACGTTCCATTCTCCCTTTAACCCGACCAGCACCTCGTCTTCGATAACGTTCGGATCGTTTTTGAGTGTGACCGAGCGAGGATACGGGAATCCGGCTCTCGGCGCCGTCAGGAAAAGCCACCTTCCGCTATCGTCGGAACGCAGCGTGGAAAGATATTCCCCGGAGCGTTTTTTTGACAAAATCGAGATCTCTCTTTCTCCGATGGCGGATAAGACCGCGTCCTTTTCGAAAGCAACGACCTCGCATTCCTTCGCAAAGGACCGCGCCTCTTCGGAGTTCGTTCCGTCAATAAGCGCAGGAACGTTTCCGAGGAAAACCACCCTACCGCCTGCCGCGCGGAACGAGCGAAGATAATCCAATGTCGTGCGCCGCAAAGTCAAGAGAGAGGGAACGAGAATGGTTTTATACTTGCATTCGCCAACGGCGAGAGGGTCTTCCCCTCTTTGCGAAGGTAACAGCGATTCGGAAATATAATCGAAATCGCATTCTCCGAAAAGAAGCCAATCCGTTAAGGTCAGGAAATTCCGATTGAGTCTTTGACCTTCTTTTTTCGAATTGCGGCCCGCCGCAAGGTTCAAAAAATAACTTTCGATCGGATGGATCACGGCAACGTCGTTGATTGCCTTGCCGCGGCTCAAAGCCGTCGTCAATCGCGCGAAGTGATCCTCGACGGGCTTATATTTCAAATGCCACGGGGATTGATAGAAAAGCGAAGGGGGATAATCGCGTTTGGCTTCGCCGCGCATACTGTAAAATGCAAGGTGCGGAACGCGAACGGTTACGCCGAGGCAAGAGAGCCAATCGCCTTCCTCTTTGAACTTTCCGAATTCGACCGCCCAGCGTGAAACGCCGAACTGCTCGCAAAGCATCGCTTCCTTCCCTTCCTGCCGAACGACCGATTCCACTTGCTTCGCCGTGGTGTACTCATGTCTGCCGCAAAGAAGATCGAGTCCCGGGATCCCGAAGCGCTTGTATTGGCGCATCGCTTCCCCGACCGCCTTACTTTGGCTTTCGAGGGAAGGCTCTTCCATAAGGTGACCCGTAAGGGAAAGCCCGATCTCTTCGGCGCGAACGCCGAGATTATCCGTAAACGCTTCCGCAAAACGCTCGGTTCGATGGGTATGATAAGAAAAGCGCGTTCGGGATTGCGTGGGAGAATTACCGTCTATAAAAAGTTCGGGCAAGTAATCGAGAATATCCGCGCCGAAGGCTTTTTTATACGTCTCCGCGAAATCGTCCGTCCAAGGGAGAACGGCTTCTTTTAAACAAAAAGCGTTTTTGAACAGACGAATGAACTTCATTTGCGGTTCGTCCGTAAAGATCGCGGGAACGGTTTTCCCGAATTCTTCGCCTACGATCTCTTGATACGCGCCGTACGTATAATCGGCAAAAGAAGTCAATGCGTCTTTCGAGAGCGCGTCCACGTAACCTGCCATATTGAATTGATCGGTGGGTTCATCCACGACGAGATAGGCGTAATACTTTTTGCCGAAGGCTTTTTCGCCGGCGGAGAGCCGCTTATATCCGAGGCATTTTCCCCCGAATAAGCGAAGGGCATACGTTGCAAGGAGGCGTGACCCGCCGTTTTGCCTGCCATTCGAGAAAGAAGCGTCTTCCTTTCTTTTTTTCGAAGTAAAAACGAGCGCCCTTCTGCGGAATCTTCCGTCCTTGGTGACGAAGCCGCCGCCGAAACCGGAAGGATAGCGATCCTCGTCATATAGCCAAGCGAGAGAACCGTTTTCTTTCGCGTCTTTTACGCAGGCTTTAACGACCGAGCGGAAGGTTTCGCCGAGATACTCGTCGGAAAGACCGTCGCGCGGGTGCATATGAAAACCTCCGAATCCCATTTTGCGGAATATTTCCGCCTGACGAAGGCATTCCTCTTCGGAAAGAGCGTCGTTCCACGCCCAAAAGGGAGCGCCGCGATACTCTGCGGTCGGATTCTCGAAAAGCGAATCGGACAAACGTTCGGTTTTGTTTTTTTCGTACAGCATTGGTTTTCTCCTTTCTGCTATTCCAGTTCGTAAACGGCGCATTCAAACGCAGCGTATTCCCCGTTTGCACCGCTTTGTCGGCGCGCGTTGGAAAGCAACAGTTTTCCCTCGGGCAAGCCCGAGATCTTTTGCGCTTTCTCGAAATTGCAAACGACGAGGATCTTTTCTTTCTCGTTTTCTCTTACATAGACAAAGCAGTTTCTCTTAAAGCGTTTCAGCTGACGGAAACTTCCGCGGCGAAGCGCCTCGCGCTCGCCTCGCAAGGCGAAAAGCGCGCGATAAAAGCGCGAGATCGATTTTTCGCTCTTCTCGTCCGAAGAAAGGTTGATCTCCTTGCTTCTCGTGGCGTAAGGAAGCCAAGGTTCTTTCGCCTCCGTAAATCCGTGCGATTCCGTTTCGTCCCAAGCGAAGGGGCGGCGGGAATTATCGCGGCTGCCGAAGTTGATCCGTTCGAGAAGCTCGCTCTCGGGGATCTTTCCTTCGTTTTCTTTGTAATAACCCAAACACTCCACGTCGTTAAACGAAGCGAGATCGGAATAATGAGAATTGGCGCAACCGATCTCCTGCCCTTCGTACACGAACGGGATCCCTTTCAGAAGAAATACCGCCGCGGCGATGTTCGTTGCGCTTTCATATCTGAGTTCGCGATCATTCGCCATACGGGATAAAAACCAAGGACGATCGTGGTTATCCGTCAAAAGGATATAGAGGAGATCGTGTTTTTGCGTAAAACGCTGCCAGCGAACGAGGATCTTTTTTACTTCGTCCATTCGGTGCGGAACGGGCGTATATTTGCCGCGCCTGCCTACGGCGAGATGAGAGAATTGAAACACGCTTTTCAGTTCTTTCCGATCTTGCCCGCAAGTTGCGAGAATGGACTCGGTCGTGGTTTCGGCTTCTCCGACGGTATAAATATTTTCGAGGTGATCTCTTCCGAATACTTCGCGAATATACTCGTGTAAATGCGGACCGTTTCTGCGAAGCCCTTTCTTGAAGTCCTTCGAGATATGATCGAGAACGTCGCAGCGGAAACCGTCCACCCCTTTATTGACCCAAAAATCAACAATCGCTTTGTACTCTTCGCGAACTTTCGGATTCGTCCAATTTACGTCCGGCTGCCCAACGGCGAAAGAATGGAGATAATATTCGCCCGTGGCTTCGTTATATTCCCAAGCGCTGCCGCCGAATTCCGATCTCCAATCGTTTAGGGGGCGATCCGCCCAATAATAGTAGCCGTGATAGGGATTCTCCTTAGACGATCGCGCCTCGCGGAACCATTCGTGTTCGCTCGACGTATGATTCGCAACGAAATCCATGATGATTTTGATCCCCTTTTCATGCGCGGCGGCAAGAAGACGATCGAAATCGTCCATCGTTCCGTACAGGGGATCGATATCTCTGTAATCGGAAATATCGTAACCGTTATCGCATTGAGGGCTCTTAAAGATCGGGCAAAGCCAAATCGCGTTCGCTCCGAGAGATTTAATATAATCGAGTTTGGAAATAATGCCGCAAAGATCGCCCACTCCGTCCGCATTCGAATCTTTGAAGCTACGAGGATAAATTTGATAGACGACCAAATCGTAACAATCGGAAAAACTCTTTTTCATTCCTGACCTCACCAACCGTTTGAAGCGCCTTCCCTTAAAGGGAAGATCCCGCTTTCGTTTCATTTTATATTCGAATGAAAAGAATTGTCAACTCTTTACGGTAAGCAAGGAAAAGCCTTTTGGGAGAAGGACCCTTTACGAAAGCGCAGCTTCCTTCTCGGTTTTTGCAAGGGATCGCGCGCGATCCCGTTCCTTGCGCTTTTTACGCCGCGGAGCTTCCCGAACGGAGATCGATTCTTTCTTTTCAAGGGAATATTTGGCAATAAAACCGTTCGGTGTTTCACCTTCTTCCTCTAAAATACGGCGAACGCAAAGCATCGTATTGAAAGCGTCCGTCTCCGCGTCGTGTAAATTCTCTTCTCCCTCGACCGCAATCGCGCTCATAATTGAGGAAAGGCCTTTCTGTTCGTTCGTGTGGGCAAACTTTTTATAAAATTCAGCAAGATCCGCAAAAAGGAAGGAAAAATCGGGAAGCGACCAGCGCTTGCATTCCTGCCTCAGCGCTTGAACGTCACCCGCCGTGGAATGACCGAACGCCAGCTCGGCGCGCTTAAACAAGGACGCTATTTTTTCATAGTAATCTTCAAAGGAAGGTTGAGAAATAAAGTCGGAGACCTTTCGTTTCATAATTTTCCGGAGAGCGAAATAGTCCCATTCTTCTTTTTGAATGTGCGGATCGATCAGGAAATTCCCCCTTTCAAGGACGGAAAAATCTTCTCCCGTTAAAACGTAACCGAATTCGCAAATCTTATGATATCCGCCTTTGCAAGTCGCAAATTCCAGATCGAAAAATAAGTACGCCATATAAGCCGCGCCTCCTATTTTTCATTGTATCATTCCGCCGCATAAAAAACAAGCGGGATCGAAAAGCTCGAGTTCGGCAATGGAAAACCGGAAACGATCGGTATAACTTTTTATGTATTTTTTTATACAGTCTTGAATTCTCAATAACACATTCTTCATCGCTTCATAATCCGGTATTGATTTTAGAGACTCTATCACCGCACATTTTAATGAATGAAACGCAAGTTATGTTTAACAACATACAAAAAATCCCCGAGATCATCGGGGATTTTTTGTATGGAAATATGTTTTACGATTTGCTTTTCTTCGCGCGGGAAGAAGCTTTTAAGGAATTGATCAAGATCACGATCGCATACACGATAAGGGCGATTCCGAACAAGATCCCCATAAAGCGGCGGAAGGAAGCAACTCCGATGAAAAGCGCGCCGAGAACGATCAGAGCGGCGCCCACAAGGAGCTCCAAAACGAAAAGCGCTACGTTCCGATTCTTTCTCCAAAAATAAAGAAGGAACGCGTCTGCAAACACGCAAGCGCCCACGACGATGAACACGTACGGGATCAAGCCGAGCACGGTTCCCGCGATATCGCGCACGATGATAAAGATACCGAGCGCGGTGATCGCGCTGCCGATCACGACGCTTTTGGAAACGAGCGTCTTTTCCTTTAAAAGTTCGGAAACAAGCGTAATAAGGCCGAGCAACATAACGCTTACGCCGAGAATGACGCTGAGCCACTTGGTTCCGAGCGCATTGGAACAGCAAAAGAGAACGCCGGCGATCAAGATCGCGATCGCGTTTATAATCGAAACGGTTTTTGCGGAAATGATTTTGGACATACTTACCTCCGATGGTTTTATACTTGACAGCGTTTACTGCCGTAGAGTATTATAAAACAAAATGCCGATCGATTCAACTTTTTTTCAGAGAGTTGTATTCGCTGCTTGCGCTTTTTGATCCGCTTGTCGGAGAAATACGAAAATAAGAGGATTCATGAAAGTATTATTCGTTATCAATTCGATTTACACGAAAGGAAACGGTCTTGCGACTTCCGCGAGACGCACCGTCAGATATTTGAAAGAAGCGGGAGTGGACGTTCGCGTTCTTTCCGCCAAAAACCCCGATCCGAACGGAGAGCAGCCGGATTTTCCCTTAAAAGAATACACTCTTCCCTTGATCGGTTTTCTCGTTCGAAAACAGGGTTTCGCTTTTGCCGAGATCAATAGAGACGTCATTCACGAGGCGGTCGCTTGGGCGGACGTCATTCACCTCGAAGAACCTTTCGACCTCGAAATCGCGGTCGCGAAAGAAGCGATCGAACAAGGCGTTCCGATGACGGCGACTTATCACTTGCACCCCGAGAATTTATTCGCTACGGCGCACCTGCAAAACGATCCATATTTCAATCGAATGACGATGCGTTTTTGGAGAAATCACATCTACAATCTTTGCGAAATCGTGCAATGTCCGACGGAGAACGTCCGTCAGCGCCTCGCAAAGTGGCATTATAAAGCGGAGCTCCGCGTTATTTCGAACGGACTCACGATCGAAGAAGGCGTCCCTTCGCCTCAACAATCCGACCTGACCCTCAGCAACGCAAAATACAGGATCATTACCATCGGTCGTTATTCGGTGGAAAAAGATTTGATCACCCTTTTGAAATCTATGAAGTATTCCGCTTTTTCGCAAGACATAGAGCTTGTTCTCGCCGGTCGCGGACCGACGGAGCATACGCTCAAAAAATATGCGGATAAACTATATAAAAAAGGAATTTTGCGCTACCCCGTTCAGTTCGGATTCTTTGCCCTGCCCGATCTTCAAAAACTCGCGGAGGAATCCGACCTGTACGTTCATTGCGCGATCATCGAAGTCGAAGGCCTTTCCTGTATGGAAGCGATTCGAGTCGGTCTCGTTCCCGTTATCGCAAAAGGGAAACTGACCGCGACGTCGCAATTCGCGCTCAGCGAAAAAAGCGTTTACACCGCGAAGAAACCGAAAGAACTCGCGAGGCGCATCGATTATTGGCTGGCGCATGAAGAAGAGCGAAAAGAAGAAGCCGTTCGCTACAAAGGAATGGATCGCACTTACGACATCAACAAATCCGTTTCACAGCTGATTTCGATGTTTGAAGACGCGATCGCAAAAAAGGAAGCGAAACTGCTGAAACGAAAAAAGAAATAATCGAAAACAAAAAAATCTCCGAGAAAATTTCTCGGAGATTTTTTTGTTTTGATCGGATATTTCGATCATTATTTATTGTTTTTCAACGAAATAAACTCTCTTCATTTTTTGCTCTTTTAATGGTTTATCCATCGCATTTGTGGGAACGGAGGCGATCTCGTCCACCGTTTCGATCCCTTCAACGACCTCGCCGAAAGCGGCGTACTGTCCGTCCAAGAAAGAAGCGTCCGCGTGGCAGATAAAGAACTGCGAAGAGGCGGAATCGGGAGCGTTCGTTCGCGCCATGGAAATAACGCCGCGTTTATGTGAAAGCGTGTTTCTGACGCCGTTCATCAAAAACTCCCCTTTGATCTTATCCTTACTGCCGCTCATACCCGTTCCCGTGGGGTCGCCGCCTTGGATCATAAATCCCGCGATGACGCGATGAAAGATAAGCCCGTCGTAAAACTTTTCGCTGACGAGTTTCTTAAAGTTGGCAACGGTCAGGGGAGCGTTCTTTTCGTCTAACGAAAGAACGAGGCTGCTACCGTTTTCCATTTCGATCTTAACGTAATCCGTTTGTTTGTTTGTTTCCGTAAATGCCATATTGTCGGTTCTCCTTTATTTTCTTTTTCCGAAATATTTTTCCGCTAATTTTTCAAACGCGGGCATACTGCGCTCGATCATATCCGGGCTTACGCAATACGCGATGCGGACGTATCCTTCGCAACCGAAGCTATCCGACGGAACGACTAAAATATCGAACTTTTTCGCTTCTTCGGAGAACTCGTTCGCGTCTCCGGAGGGGGCTTTCATAAAGAGATAGAACGCGCCCGAAGGATAGGCGCAGGAAAAGCCCATTTCCGTCAGTCTTCCGAAAAGTTTATCTCGGTTCGCGCGATAGATCTCAATGTCGGAAGTCATAGTATCGCATTCCCGAACGAGATATTGGAAAAGGCTCGGCGCGCAAACGTAGCCGAGCGCACGCCCCGCCCCGCAGATCGCGAGATACAGATCTTTCGCCTCGAAAGCAAGGGGCGAAACCGCGATATAGCCGATCCTTTCGCCGGGAAGCGATAACGCTTTGGAATAGGAATAGCAAACGATCGTATCGCGATAAAACGAGGGAAGGCAAAGCGGCTTTCCTTCGAAAACGAGCGCGCGATACGGTTCGTCC
Source organism: Christensenella sp. UBA4247 (assembly GCA_002395405.1). Classification (GTDB taxonomy): domain Bacteria; phylum Bacillota; class Clostridia; order Christensenellales; family CAG-1252; genus CAG-1252. The sequence goes on along the minus strand of DGWX01000047.1, from coordinate 3,431 downwards.
GAAATCAAGTAAATGGGTCTGCCGAACTTTTCGGAGGTTTCCTTTAAGATCTCAGCGACTTTTCGGATCTTTTCTTCTTTATAAACGACGCCGCTCGGATTGTTCGGAGAATTGATGATCACGGCGCGGGTGTTTTCAGTAAGAGAAAGGCGAAACGCTTCTTCGTTTACGTCCAACCCTTCCGCGGGAGGAACCGCAACGAGCTTTGCGCCCGCTTTCTCCGTAAATACCCGATATTCCGGGAAAAACGGCGCGAACGTTACGATCTCGTCCTTTTCGCTCGACACGATCGCGTTCAAAGTGATCGTTAAAGACGCAGCGGCGCCGCAAGTCATATACATCAGATCGGGATCAAAGGCAAAACCGAACGCCTTTTCGTAATTCTTCGCAATGGTTTCGCGTACGCCTTTATCCCCTTGCGCCGAAGTATAGCCGTGAAGCGCCGTTTCATTTTCTCCGTCCAGAAGGCGCAAAAGCGCTTCTTTTACCTCTTTGGGCGGCGGAACGCTCGGATTCCCGAGGCTGAAATCGAACACGTTTTCTTCCCCCACCGCGGCTTTTCTTTGTTTTCCGTATTCGAAAAGTTCGCGAATGACCGATCGTTTTGCGCCGAGCGCATACATTTTTTCATTACAAATCATAGTCAATCCCCAATAATTCTGCGGCGTTTTCGCCGAGTATTTTCCTTTCTTCTTCTTCGCTGAGCCCTATTTTTTTGATAAAAGCCAAGCTATCCTCGTAACTTGCCCAAGGAGTATCCGTCGCAAAAAGAATTCTATCCGCATTATGCGCGCGAACGATCTTCCCCGCAAGGATCGGATCCATATAATTCGCAACGACGCCCGTATCGAATCGAACGTTTTCCGACACGAGTTCGTCCGCTACCTCTTCCCACATCATAAAACCGCCCATATGCGCGAGGATAACGTTCGTCGCACCCGTTAAAGAGAGCATCCTTTTGGCTTTTTTCGGCGTGCAATGCGTGTAATCGGGGAAGCCGAGATCCAATCCGGCGTGAACCGAAACCAAAAGCCCTTCCTCCGCGGCGTAAGAAACGATGCGAAGGTAGCGGTCGTCGTCTATATCCGCCCCTTGATAATCGGGGTGGATCTTGATCCCTTTCAATCCGAGCGCTTTGATCTCTCGAATCTCTTTCTTTGGATCTTCCGAATCGGGATGTATCCCTCCGAAAGAGAACAGGCGAACGCCTTTCCCGTTAAATTCGCCGTCGTTTATACGCTTCGCAAAAGCGTTTACCGATCGGAATTGCGAAGGCTTGGTAACGACCGGAAGAACGAGAGCGCCGTTTGCGCCGATCGCCGCCGCGCTTTTTATAAGCCCCGAAACCGTTCCGTTCGAATAGGCGGGGATCCCGGCTTTAGCCGCGAGAAAAGTGACCGATCGCTCCGCAAGAGAGTCCGGGAATGCGTGCGCGTGAAAATCAAAGATCATATCAAAGTGCGGCGATATCTTCGTCCGTTAAAAGTTCCGCGCCCGTTTTCTTCAAAACGGAAGCGGCTTTATCAAGGTCTGACGCTTTGATAACGAGCGAAGCTTTTCCCTCTTTTTCGATCGTTAATCCGTACATATATTCGAGGTTGATCTTTTCTTTTGCAACGGCGCAAAGAAGATCTTGCAACGAACCGACTTCGTTCGCTAATCGAACGACGAGAACGCCCGTCAGCATCGAAGAAAAGCCGCCCGCTTTCAGCGCTTTATCCGCTTTGTCGGGATCGGAAACGATAAGGCGCAAAAGCCCGTACTCACTCGTATCCGCAAGGGAGAGTGAAAGAATATTTACGCCCGCTTCTTTCAAAACCGCCAAAACTTCGTCCAGCCTGCCTTCTCTGTTTTCAATAAACACCGATACTTGTTTCGCTTGCATAGTTTTCCTCCTTTATACAAGTTTACGCTTGTCGATAACGCGAACCGATTTTCCCATACTGCGCTCGATCGTTCTGGGTTCGACGAGCTTGATCTTCGCGTTCAATCCGATCATCTGCTGAACGGCGCGCCCGATCTTGACGGATAGCGCTTCGAGCCCCTTGATCTCGTCGCTGAAAAACTTTTCGTCAACTTCCACCATGATCTCCATCGTGTCGAGATTATTGACGCGATCCACGACGATCAAATAATGGGGGCTGACCCCGTCGATACGAAGCAACGCTTCTTCCACCTGAGAGGGGAACACGTTTACGCCGCGAATGATCAGCATATCGTCCGATCTGCCCTTAAAACGGCTGATGCGGCAGGTCGTTCTTCCGCATTCGCATTTTTCATACGAGATCGAAGTCAGGTCGCGCGTTCTGTAACGGATCAGGGGAAGCCCCTCTTTCGTAATCGTTGTAAACACGAGCTCGCCCGTTTCCCCTTCTTTCAAAGGTTGCAAGGTCGTAGGCGAAATGATCTCGGGAATAAAGTGATCCTCGCAAACGTGCAGCCCCTTATGATAAGAGCAGTCGCAAGCGACGCCGGGCCCCATTACTTCGGAAAGACCGTATATATCGTGAGCGGAGATCCCGAGCGTGGTTTCGATCTGGCGGCGCATCTCCTCCGTCCATGGCTCTGCGCCGCAAACCGCCGCGCGCAGCTTGATTTTATCGAGATCGCCTTGTTCTTTCAACACTTCCGCGATGTGGAGAAGATACGACGGCGTACAGGCGATCGCCGTAGCCCCGAAATCTTTCATCAAAGTAACGAGTTTTTGAGTATTTCCGGTACTCATCGGAACGGTCGTCGCGCCGATATGTTCCGCGCCGTAATGAGCGCCGAGACCGCCGGTAAAAAGCCCGTAACCGTACGCGACTTGAACGATGTCTTTCTTCGTAATACCCGCCATCGTCATACAACGCGCCACACACTCGCGCCAAACCTTGATATCCCCTTCGGTATAACCCACGACGGTGGGTTTTCCGGTCGTTCCGGAGGACGCGTGTACGCGAACGATCTCATCTTGCGGAACGGCAAACAGACCGAAAGGATAATTGTCTCTGAGATCCGCTTTGGTCGTAAAGGGAAGTTTCGAAAGATCGTCTATTCCTTTTATGTCCTCGGGTTTCAGTCCGATCGCGTCCATTTTCGCGCGATATGCGGGAACGTTTTCATATACCCGCTTGACCGTTTTTACAAGTCGTTCGCTTTGGAGCGCGCGCATTTCCTCGCGGCTCATCGTCTCCATTTTCTCATTCCACATCATACTTATTTCTCCACTTTCGTTTTAACCGTTTTCCAGCCCGACCAAGAACGCTTTTTTATTGATCTCCACCGTTTTGGGAGGAACTGTGTTCTCAATCACTTTGAGCCAAGACTCCTTGTCCACGCCCATAAAACGCGCCGCCACGCCGAGAACGACGGTATTAAATACTTTTTGATTCCCGATGGAAGAAGCGATCTCGTTTGCATTTACCTTGACGATCTTGTATTTGTCTCCC
>DGWX01000052.1 GCA_002395405.1 Christensenella sp. UBA4247 | reverse complement strand
CGACGCTCGGCGGTAGAGCGATCAACACCTCGCTGATAGCAGCCGTGATCGGCCTTGCGCTTGTCTGCCTGATCATGATTGTGATCTACCGCATGCCCGGCTTCGCAGCATCTGTCGCGCTTGTTTTCTACACGGGACTGATTATCGTGCTTCTCGCGGCGTTCAACCAGGAAATCACGCTGACGCTTCCCGGTATCGCAGGTATTATCCTCAGTATCGGTATGGCGGTTGACGCAAACGTTATCATATTCTCTCGTATTAAAGACGAGTATCGTTCCGGAACGGGTGAGATCTCGATCCAAACTGCGGTCAGCTCTGGTTTCAGAAAATCCATTTCCGCGATTATGGACGGTAATATTACGACGCTTCTCGGCTGTCTCGTAATGTATCTGCTCGGAACTTCGGCGATCAAGAGCTTTGCTTTGACGCTGGCGATCGGTATCGTGATCAGTATCTTTACCGCGCTTGTCGTTACGAGGCTTCTCGTCAGTAGCTTCCTCGCCTTTAACAGAGAAAATCCGAAACTTTATAACTTGTATAACAAGAACAAGGAAGAGGCGGAAAAGAGCAGTGAAGAAATTTCCTTTGAGGAGGTCGGCGAAAATGAGTAAGCGCAGTATCAAAGATTTCAGTATCAGAAAGCTGGACCTCAGTTCTTATAACGTACACTTCCTTCCGAAGTATCGTATTTGGTTCGCCGTTCCCCTCGTTATTGTTTTGGTTGCGATTATCGTTTTCTCGATTTTTGCGGCGGTTGGCGGTAGCGCGCAAAACGGTATGAACCTCGGTATCGACTTTACGGGCGGAACGGTTATGACCGTAACCGTCGGAAACGAACTCGATGACGAATCTTCTTACAATCAGTACAGCGCGGATTTTCGCAAAATGATAGAAGACGCGGGCTTTAACGTCAGCTATATCCAGAAGAGCGGAACAGGTGCGGACGCAGCGGTTCTTTTGAAATATCAAAACAGTAAAGCGGATATTGAAGAAAGCAACCAAGCCTTGAAAGATTCGATCGCGGAAAAGTATAACAATATTACGGTGGACGATATTTCGCTGGAATCCATCAGCGCTTCTTCCGCGCAGGATCTTTTGACAAAAGCGATTATCTCGCTCGTCGTGATCTTTGCGGTTATGCTCGTGTATATCGCGATCCGATTCGAACTTTGGAGCGGTATCTCGGCGCTTATTGCTTTGATACACGACGTTATCATGATGGTTGCTTTTACCATTATTTTCCACATCGAAGTCAACACGACCTACGTTGCCGCCGTTATTACGATCGTTGCATATAGTATCAACAACACGATCATAGTGTTCGATAGGGTGCGCGAGAATATGCGTCTTGCTCCGAAAGTCGGGAAGGTGCCTCTTGAGGAGTACACGGAAGAGGCCGTCAACTCAACCTTTACCCGTTCTGCGGTTTCGACTTTTACGACGATGATCCCCGTATTCCTGCTCGGATGCTTCGGCGTTACTTCGCTGAAACAATTCGCTTGGCCGATTATGTTCGGTTTGATCGCAGGTACTTATTCGTCTTTGATCCTTGCTCCGACGATTTACGTTTTGATTCGTCGCGCGCTCATCGATCACAAGAATAAAAAGAACAATTCGGGCGCTTATGATAAGTCTTCCAAAAAGAAAAAGGACGAGCTGTCGGACGTGCTCAGTCAAAGAAAGCGTAACAACGCGTAACGATTTTTGAAGGGGCGACGTTCTCGCCCCTTTTATTTACCTTTCGGAAAGAAAAGAGAGAATTTATGCAAAATATTTTTTCAAAAGAAAAAATCGATATGCTGTCTTCCGAGCTGAACGTATCGCCGCTTTTTGCGGAGATCCTTCTGTCCCGCGGAATCGATAATGCAGAGGCTGCAAACCTCTTTTTGAATCCATCCATCGAAAGGATCAGCGATCCGTTTTCACTTCCCGGAATGAAGGAAGCCGTCGTCCGTGTTCGTCAGGCGATAGATGAAAAGGAAAAAATCGTCGTTTACGGTGATTATGATTGCGACGGGGTAACTGCAACGGCGATCCTCGTTGATTATTTGCGCTCGCTTGGAGCCGACGTGGATTATTTTATTCCCAATCGATTTGAAAACGGTTACGGGCTAAACACAGAATCTCTTGAAGAAATTGCTGAAACTTTATTCCCGGATCTTTTGATTACCGTTGACTGCGGGATCTCATCCGTTTCCGAAGCGGAGTACCTTGCGGACGTTCTTGCGATCGATTTGATCGTGACCGATCACCATACGCTCCCCGACGTCCTTCCCGAAGCGATCGTTTTGAATCCGAAACTTGCAGAACGCCACCCCGCGCGCGATTTATGCGGTGCCGGCGTTGCGTTTAAGCTTGTCCAAGCGCTCGGCGGAATAAGCGATGCGATGAATTACGTTGCTCTCGCCGGAATCGCAACCATTGCGGACGTTGTTCCGCTTACGAATGAAAACCGAATCATTGCGTCGCTCGGACTGAAAAAACTGAACGCGCCTGCCGAACTCAAAAAAGGGCTTCGAATGCTTTTGGAATCTTGCGATTTCGATAAACCGATTTCCGCGTTCGACGTTGCTTTTCGCGTTGCACCTCGTATAAACGCGGTAGGGCGCATCGCGGACGCTAAGGAAGTCGTTAAACTTTTTTTGTCCGACGAATTTTTGGAGCTGCAAGGATTGGTTGATAAAATCAATACGGCAAACGAACTCCGTAAATCATTAACGACTGCCACATATAACGAAGCGAAAGAGATGTTGAAAGAAGTTGATCTCGCATCTCATAAATTGATTTTCTTATATAAAGAAGACTGGAACGTCGGCATCCTCGGGCTTGTTGCGGCTCGCCTTTGCCGCGAGTTTTCAAGGCCTACCGTAATTCTTTCCGGAGAAGACGAAATCAAGGGAAGCGCAAGGGCAACGGAAGGGATCGATCTGTATCAAACGGTAAAAAGCGCAGAGAGTGCGCTTCTTCGCTTCGGCGGGCATAAAGGTGCGGCGGGATTATCCGTTTTACGCGAAAATTTGATCGAAGCAAGAAACTTGATGGAAGAATACTTGGATAAAACCTATCCTTCCTCCGCTTTTATGGGAAAGGAAGAGAATGCTTTTGCTTTGAATCCGGATCAAATCACCGTTTCTTTTGCGGAAGAACTCTTGCTCTTGGAACCTACGGGCGAATCGAATCCGAAGCCGCTTTTTTGCTTGGATTCCCGATCCTGCCTTCTTTCTCAAATCGGAAACACGCCGCACGTGAAAAGCTCCCTGAATCGGGAAGCCGAGTTGGTCGCTTTCGGTTTTCCGTATTTAGCGGAAGGTTCGGATTCCGGCGTTCAATATCATTTCATTGCCGAATGCTATAAAGACGTATATAAAAACCGTGAACGCGTTCAAATGAAAGTTTCTTCGGTTTATCCCGTTGGTTTTTCCAAAGCTTCGGAGAATTACTTGTTTAATCGCTATTTGCGCTCGAATCTCTATCCGGAATCTCCTTGTTCGTTTACTCCGATCAAATTCGCAGAGGCGAAGAACGCTTTTTACGACGACGATTTTTGCACTTTATTCCTTGCGTTTTCTTCCGATACGGCTCTTGCTTTCAGAGAGGATCTCGATGAAAAAAAGATTCCGATCGAATACGGTCGTCCCGCGAATCCTCCCTCGAACACGATCCTCCTCGCTCCGGATTTTGATTTTTCTTCCTATAAGCGGATCGTTCTTTTGGATACGCCGCTCTCAAAGGGTTACGTTTCTTATTTGAATAAAAAAACGAATGCGGAAATATATGTCGTAACCGATCGCTATTCTTTCAAAGAACGCTTTGCTTCGTTCGATCTTTCCCGCGATGCGGTATATAAAACTTTTATAGATCTTCGAGGCTTTGTTTTTTCAGGCAATGCCGCTAATTCCCCGATGGAATTGGCTTCCAAGCTGGCGCCATCCTCATGCGAAGAATTTCTTACGAAGTTTTACGTCTTATTCGAGAACGGTTCCGTTCGGGTCGGACAAGGGTTTTCCTTATATCCTCAATCCTTTTTCGAACCGACTGACTCCACCCTTTATAGGCGTATCTTCGCTTTATTAAAGCAAAAATGAAAGTCTGTAAGTTGATCGGAGATTATCTCGGAGAAAATACGTACTTGATCGAGAAGACCGGTTCTATCCTTGTTATAGATCCCGGAACTTCTTCCGAAAAGCTATTTTCCGCCGCACAACAATTAAACGGAAAGATCGTTGCCGCTCTTTTAACGCATGGGCACGCCGATCACGCGATCGGGGCGGCAGGGCTATCGAAAGCGGGAGTCCCCGTTTATCTTTTGAAAGAAGAAGAACCGTTATTAAACGGCAGAGCTTCATTGGCTCTTGCGCTCGGGGCGAGAATGGAAAAAACGGAAAATTTGCGCTTTTTGAAAGACGGGGAAACTCTTTCGATCGGACCGTTTTCCGTTTTTGTTATCGCTACTCCGGGGCATACGGCGGGCGGCGCGTGCTATTTGATCGACGGCGCTCTTTTCTCGGGAGATACGCTTTTTCGTTTTTCCTACGGCAGAACCGATTTTCCGACGGGAGATGAAATGGACTTGATCAATTCGATCGCGAACGAGCTTTTTTCCCTTCCGAACGAAACAGTCGTTTATTGCGGTCATTCCGATCGTTATATTGCAAGCGGAAACGACCTTATCGCAGCCTTTCCCGATACGACGATCGGGGAAGAGAAAGAGAAAAACCCTATTTTGGAATTATTATGAATTTTACGATCAAAACGAACTCGGAAACCTATTTGCACGAGCTGGAAGACGTCGTTCGCGCGTTTCAGCCTTTTGCTTCTCTTTCGGTGGAAGGAGAAGAAATATCCGCAAGCGTCGAGCAGGAAGGAGAAAGCGCAAAAACAACAATAAAAATGCGGAATTATCCGATTCTTTCGAGAAAATATGATTTACAGCTCCCTCTTACTTCCGTCTTTATAAAGCGCCAATTGAAGCGGTTCCTGAAACGAGATTTTTACGATTTTATATCTTCCGTTTTGGGAAAAACGTTATCTTACGGATCGCTGACCGGTATAAGACCCACGAAATTGTTTTACGAGCTGACGGAGGAGGGGAAAGACGCAGAGAAAGAATTAAAAGACTTCTTTCGCGTTTCCGAAAGTAAAGCAAGTCTCGTTCGATCGATCGTTCAAACGCAATCGGGTATATACGGCGCCGAAACAAATAAATACGACCAATTTGTAAACGTACCTTTCTGTCCGAGCCGTTGCCATTATTGCAGCTTTCTTTCCGAAGTGATCAATCCGAAAAAAGGGAATTTGCCTTTGTATGTGGACGCGCTTCTTCGCGATATTTCCTGCACTTCCGTTTCGAAAGAGCGCCGCGCGATTTACGTCGGAGGGGGAACGCCTACTTCGCTCTCCGCCGAACTTCTCGATCGCGTTCTCGGAGCGATCCATGCGAAAGGGGAAGAGTTTACGGTGGAAGCCGGCCGCCCCGAAACGCTTACGGCGGAGAAAATAGCCGTAATGAAAGCGCGCGGTGTAACGCGCGTCTCCGTTAATCCGCAAACCTTCAAACAGGAAACGCTTGATAGAATCGGGCGCAAACATACCGTTGCGGATATTTTCAAAGCGTATGAGTCGGTAAGGCGCGGCGGAGATTTCGTCGTAAATATGGATTTTATAACGATGCTTCCGGGCGAGACGTTTGAAGATTTTCGTCGTTCGATCGATACTGCGATCGACCTTTCTCCCGAAAATATAACCGTTCATTCGCTTTCGATCAAAAGAGGAAGCGTGTTCGCCGAGGAAAAATACGATAATTTCAGCGATTCTTTGGCGGAAAAAATGTCTTCTTACGCAAGGAATGCGCTTGAAAACGCCGGCTATCGGCCATACTATATGTATCGCCAAAAAAATACGACCGGTCGATTGGAAAACACAGGTTATTCGAGACCCAACGCGATCTGCAAATATAACGTGGATATTATGGAAGAAACTCACGACGTCTATGCGTCGGGAGCGGGCGCGATCTCCAAACGTATTTTCGGAGACGGTTTGATCCGACGCCTTGCGGAGGTTAAGGATATAAAAGGTTATCTCGAAAGGATCGATGAGATCATAGAGAAAAAAACAGCTTTTTTCGAAGCGTAATCGCTTTACTTGTTTATAAAAAGAATGTTATATTATATATATCTTACCGCGCGCTCGGTTCGGCGAGTCGCTTACGCCTACTTAGCTTGCGGCGAATCAATACTATCCATCGGAGGTAAATAAAATGGAAAAAAGCGAAATTATTGCAAAGTACGCACGCAGCGAAGGCGATACAGGTTCTCCCGAAGTCCAGATCGCTCTTCTTACCGCGAGGATCGAAGCGTTAAACGCGCACCTCGCCGTTCATAAAAAGGACAACCACGGTCGCCGCGGTTTGCTCCAAATGGTCAGCACCAGAAAGAAACTTCTCAACTATTTGAAAAATACCGACATCAATCGTTACAGAGATTTGATCGCGGCGTTGGGACTCAGGAAATAAAGCGTTTTTTCGTCATCAATAAGAGCGGGGCAACCTGCTCTTATTTGGAATAAGCGAAGGTAAGCGAACTTCGCTTTCGTAAAAGAAAAACAGGGCAATTCCAGAGACGGTTTTGCTCTTAATGGAGGTTAAAATGGAAAGAAAAATTTATAAAACTCAAATCGGCGGCAGAGAAGTAACCGTTGAAGTCGGCGCGTACTGCGAACAGGCGAACGGTTCCTGCCTCGTAAGGTGCGGCGATACTGCCGTTCTGACGAACGTAACGATGGCGGCAGCTCCGCGCGACGGGATCGATTTCTTCCCCTTGGGCGTGGATTTCGAAGAAAAAATGTACGCTGTGGGAAAAATCCCCGGCGGTTTCAAAAAGAGAGAAGGTCGCCCGTCCGATAAAGCGATTCTCGTAAGCCGTTTGATCGACCGCCCGATCCGCCCGCTTTTCCCGAAGGGCTTGTTTAACGACGTAGCGGTCGTTTGTACCGCTATGAGCGTAGATACCGATATTCCGCCTGAGGTTTACGCAATGCTCGGCAGCTCTATTGCGCTTTCGATCTCTGATATCCCCTGGGGCGGTCCTACGGGTTCCGTCGTTGTCGGATATGTGGATGGTAAATATATCATCAACCCGAATTCCGCCGAGAGAGAGAAGAGCCGTTTGCACTTGTCTTTGTCCGGAACGAAGGACGCGATCATGATGGTTGAAGCCGGCGCAAGCGAGATCACCGAAGAAGAAATGCTCGGAGCGATCTTGTTCGGACACGAAGAGATCAAAAAGATCGTTGCGTTTATCGAGAGCATTGCGGCGGATTGCGGTAAGAAAAAGACGACGAAGGTCGATATGTACTCTGTTCCCGAAGAGATCTCCCAAGCGGTTCGCGCTTACGCTTCCACGAAGATGGACGAAGTCCTTTCGCACTTTGACAGATACGAAAGGCAAGCTGTCGAAGACGCGCTCGACAAGGAAGTTCAAGAACATTTTGCGGATATTTTCCCGGGTTGCAAGAGAGAAGTTTTCGACGCGATGTACGCCCTTAAAAAGGAAAAAGTTCGCGCGAAGATCATCAACGACGGCGTTCGTCCCGACGGAAGATCTCTTAAAGAGATTCGTCCGATTTGGTGCGAAGTCGGCGTATTGCCCCGCGTTCACGGAACGGGCGTCTTTACCCGCGGCTCGACGCAGGCTCTTACGACTTGTACGCTCGGAACCATCAGCGAAGCGCAAAAACTCGAAAGCTTGGATGACGACGTCTTCAAGAGATATATGCACCACTACAATATGCCCCCGTACTCCACCGGTGAAGCTCGTCAGCTGAAAAGCCCGGGCAGGCGTGAGATCGGTCACGGTGCGCTTGCGGAAAGAGCTTTGGAGCCCGTTCTCCCGAGCGAGCAGGATTTCCCCTATGCGATTCGTACCGTATCCGAAATTTTGAGCTCGAACGGTTCTACTTCGCAGGCAAGTATCTGCGGCAGCACTCTTGCTTTGATGGACGCGGGTGTTCCCATTAAAGCCCCGGTTGCCGGTATCGCGATGGGTCTTATCAAAGACGTACAAAGCGGAAAAGTTGCCGTTATGAGCGATATCCAAGGTCTTGAAGATTTCCTTGGCGATATGGACTTCAAAGTAGCGGGCACGAGAGAAGGTATTACCGCAATACAAATGGATATTAAAATCAAAGGTATCGACGAGACGATCCTTCGCACAGCGCTTGCGCAAGCGAAAGAGGGTAGAGAGTTTATTCTCGGAAAAATGCTCGCCGTTCTCCCCGAACCGCGAAAAGAACTTTCCAAGTTCGCGCCCAAGATCATTTCTTTCTCGATCGATCCCGATAAAGTTCGCGAGGTCATCGGAAGCGGCGGCAAGACGATCAATAAGATCATCGAAGAAACCGGCGTAAAGATCGACATCAGCGACGATAACGTCGTGTTTATCGCGAGCCCGGACAGTGCAAGCGCGGATAAAGCGAAAAAGATCATCGACGCAATTTGCAAAGATCCCGAGAAGGGCGACGTGTTTGAAGGTAGGATCGCTCGCATCATTCCGATCGGCGCATTCGTGGAACTTGCTCCCGGAAAAGACGGTATGATCCACATTTCCAAGCTTTCTTCCGAAAGAGTGGAAAAAGTAGAGGACGTCGTAAACATCGGTGACCTCGTTCGCGTTAAGGTCATCAAGATCGACGAAAAGAAGAGAATCGACCTTCGCTTGATGGAGATCCTCGAAAAAGCGGAATAATGCTTCTCTGAATGATAAAAACCACCGGATTTTCGTCCGGTGGTTTTTTTATGCGATCGCTTCGCTGACGGTTACGAGTTCAAACCCTTGTTCCTGATACGTTTCGATAATTTTCGGAAGGGCAAGAACGGTTTGGTCTTTCGGATGCATCAGGATCAGGTCTCCTTTATTGATGTTTTTAGTCGCCCGATTTACGATGGTACCTACGTCTTTATCTCGCCAGTCGATCGTGTCTTTCGTCCACATTATTAGTTTCAATCCGAGCGCTTTACAGGCGCTTTCCGTTGCGTCGCCGTATGCGCCGGAAGGCGGGGCAAAGAGCTTGATTTGAAAGCCCGTTATATTTTTAACGAGTCGTGTGGATAATACGATTTCTTCTTTGTTTTGTTCGATCGACATTTTGGAGTGATCTCGATGTAGATAACCGTGAGAGCCGATCTCGTTTCCCGAAAGGGAAAGAGAAAGAAGTGTTTCCGCGTTTTTTTCAGCCCAAATTCCTCCTATAAAGAACGTTGCTTTTGCCGAATATTTCCGAAGAATTTCCATAATTTCATTTACGTTTTCCGCCCCCTCGTAAACGTTAAACATCAGGCAGGCTTTTTTCTCGTTTGTGCTGCCTTTATAGATCGCAAACCCGCTTGCGTTTACGCTTTGGATTTTGGCGTTTCCGGCAAATACGGTCGCGAGGAGCAGTGCAGTAACGGTCAGGAAAACCGCAATGCCCGAAAAAAGATCCACCGTTTTCCGTTGAATGCGTTTTTTTGCCTTTTCTTCCGACAATAATTTACTCATATCGTACTATATGCGATTAAATTTCGTTTTATTAAACCGTTTTTTATTCTTTACATAACTTTATTCTTTATGTATAATTATATTATGAGTGAAATTATAGTCTTACCGAGCGGTTTGAAGCTCGCGTATAAACAAATGCCTTATATCCATTCCGTTTCGGTCGGAGTTTTCGTTAAGATCGGCAGCAGAAACGAGGTGGCGGAAGATAACGGGATCGCCCATTTTACCGAGCACCTTATGTTTAAGGGAACGGAAAAGCGTTCCGCTTTCGACATCGTAAAAGAAACGGACGCACTCGGCGCCAATATGAACGCCTATACTTCGAAGGAAGTTACCGCGTTTTATTTCCAATGCCCGGACGATACGGTGGACGCTTGCGCGGACGTCCTTTCGGATATTCTTTTGCATTCCGTTTTCCCGAAAGACGAGCTTGAAAAAGAGCGCGGCGTTATTTTGGAAGAAATCAGCATGGTGGAAGACATTCCGGACGATCTTTCGCAAGAAAACTGTGCGAAAGCGTTTTGGCGAGAGCATCCTCTCGGTCAAGCCATTCTCGGATCCGAGGAAAACGTAAAGAGATTTTCCTCCGAATTCGTTCAAGCCTTCGTTTCCGAGCATTACGTGTCCGAAAACGTCGTTTTGTCCGTATGCGGAAATATTTCGCGCGAGAGGGCGATCGAAGTCGCGGAAAAGTATTTTGCCTTTCCGTCTAAGGAGCATTCCCGCCGTTCCTTCGCGCTTCCGTCGGTTGTCGGCGGGCGCGTCGTTTCTTCGATCAAAGATATCGAACAGGCAAATTACACGATGGCGTTCCCCGCCGTTCCGTATCCTTCCTCCGAGGTTCCGGCGCTCAGCGTTTTGAGTACGGCGCTTGGAGGCGGAATGAGCAGCAAGCTCTTTCAGGAGATCCGCGAAACGCTTGGTCTCGTGTACTCCATTTTCTCTTTTTCATCCGTTTATGAAGACGCGGGCGCGCTCTGCGTATATTTCGGGACCAATCCGAAGAATCTCAAAAAAGCGGTTGATTCCGTTCGTTCGAGTATCTCCGATCTCGTTTCCAAAGGGTTGGACGAGGAATCTTTCCTTCGCGCGAAGCAACAAGTCAAAGGTTCTTTGGTTATGGGCGAAGAAAGCAGTTTGTCTATTATGCGCGCGATGGGGAAATACGCCCTGTTTATGAACGAGCCCTTTTCGATCGAGAAAAATCTAAGCGAGATACGCGCCGTTACTTTGGAAGACGTAAATTCGCTTTTGCCGCGCGTTTTCGATTTTAATAAAGTCGGAGTCGGTTACGTCGGAAAGGAGCCGTCCTTCGATTTGAACGAAATTTACAAATAGAGGTCCCACGCTATGACGAAAAGCAGAAGAAACGAGAGAAGAAACAAAGGAAAGACGATCGCAGTCATCGCCGTTCTTCTTTTGCTCGGTCTTTCTTTGATCGGATTACTTGGCGGACTCGGTAACGTCTTGAAACGTTTCTTTACGGGTACTTTCGGCTTTATTTCTTACGCCGTTATCGCGGTATCGGTACTCGTTGCGATCCTAAAAGGCTTCGGTTTCGTCCGCAAGAGAGGAAAGGGAAGAACGATCGCCTTCGCGATTGTTTTATCTTTGATCTTGCTCGTTTATGTGCAAATCGTTACGTCGCATAAACTTTTCGAGGGGCTTTCTTCCGCTTCTTACGGAAACTATCTTTCGGCTTGTTACGGCGCCGGTTTGAAAACATGCGGCGGCGTTATCCTCGGGCTTTTGGCATATCCGCTTCTCGCCTTGATGGGAAAATATTCGGCGATCCTCGTTGCCATTCTCTTCTTCGTTGTTCTTTTCTTTGCTCTGCTGCCTTTGATGAAAACGTCGGAAAGCGAAGCTCGCTTTGAGGAAACGAAGCGTGAAAAATCAAATAAAAGAAGTAAGAAATCCGAGAAAAAGAAATCGGGCGAACTTCCTCTTCGTTTGTTCGTGGATTCGGTTCGTTCGGGCAATAAGGAAGGGGCGGTTTTGAAACGTCGCGGAGCCTTTTCCAAGCCGAACGCTTCCTTCTCTCTTTTTGACGTAAACGACGAGCGTCCGTTTGCTCTGTCGGCAGGAGGATCGATCCCCGAGTCTCGTCCCGAGCGCTATAACCTCTATTCGGACGTTGAATCGGGTCGCAATTCTCGCCGTCTCGCGGATTCTTCTTTTCCGGGAAAGAATGCGGGTTTAGCGGATTATGATGATTACGATTACGAAGAACCGATTCGTACGGAATCGCAGAACAATTCTTCTTCCGCTATGGATTTTGCGTCCGATCGCGCTTCGGACAGCCGCGATTTGCCGCTTTTTATCAGAAGATATTCCGATGAAAAAGCACAAGCCAATAAAAAACTTTACGGGGAAGATCGGATTCGAGACGTTCTTCCGGGCGATCCTTCTTCCGAACTAGACCCCGCTCCGAAAAAGCCCGTTGCGAAAACGCCTCTCGTAGATAATCCGAAAATGGATCTTCCGAGAAGGAATTCGGACGATATCATTATGGACGTTTCCGATTTGAAGCGAATCAATGAAAAGACGGCGTCCAGAGCGCCTCGATCCTCTTTCCTCGGTGAAGATGTTGTAAAAAAGAGCGAAACGCCCGTAAAAGAGGCGAGCGTTCCTTCGATCAAAGCGCAAGAGGAAGTCAAACAGGAAACCTTCCGATTCGAATTCCCTGAAGAGCCGAAGATCGATTTTAAGGAAATCAAACCCGTTGAGCCGATCGTTTCCGAGAAGGCGGAAGACGCGAAGAAACAGCTTTTCTCGGAGAACGGTTCCTCCGATGATCTGAGCGAACCGATCGTGCATACGGATCCCGTTGAAGAAAAGAAATCGGATCTTGTTTCCGCGGAAGAAAAACCGCAACCCGTTTTCGATCGAACGATTACCCCTTCGGACGCGTCTTCCATGACGCCGAAGCGTCAGGAGTACCGCGCGGAAGAAAAGACGGCGACCGATTATGCAGAAATGAAAAAAGAAGCGCCGGGATCTTTTGCCGAAAGGGCGACATTCGGAGCGCGCAGCGCTTCCGTATCTTCTTTCTCGCAGGAAACGGAAGAGGAGATCGCCACTCCCGTTCGTCAGCGTAAACCGCGCTCGGATATTGGCGGAACGCATTATACCGAAAACAAAAAAGCCGAAACTTCTTCCTTTATTCCGCCGAAAAAGGCAGAGCAGATTGAAATTTCGTCCGTCCCGGAAGAGGTTCCGACTCGTCCTTATACGCCGCCTCCCGTCAGCTTGCTGAAAGAATTTCCGCCGACGCACGACGAGGAAGGCGTGGAAGAAAGGGCGGAGCAACTCGTGCAGGCGCTTGCCTCCTTTAATATCAATTCGCAAGTCATCGATCATAAGACCGGTCCGACGTTTACTCAATTTGCGGTCAGTTTGCCCGCCAATATGTCGGTTAATAAGTTGACGCCGCTTGAAAAGGATATTAAGCGTAAGCTTATGATCGAAAAGAATATCCGTATCATTCCTTCCGTTCCGGGGTTGGACGCGGTCGGTGTGGAAGTTCCGAATAAGAAAACTTCCATGATCGGGCTTCGCTCGTTGATCAGTTCTCCTGATTTCGCAAAAGAGAATAAACTGTATTTTGCGATCGGCGTGGACGTGTCGGGTAAGGCGGTTTACGGGGATCTTCTCAAAATGCCCCATCTTCTCGTTGCGGGATCCACCGGTAGCGGTAAGAGCGTTTGTTTGAACGTCATGATCTGCTCGATCATGTATCACTATTCGCCCGAGACCGTTCGTTTTATTATGATCGATCCGAAAAAGGTCGAGCTTTCCGTTTATAAAAATATGCCGCATATGGTTATGCCGAGCACGGTTACGGACGCAGGTAAGGCGATCAACGCTTTAACTTGGGCGGTAAACGAGATGGATCGTCGCTACGACGTTCTCCAAGAGAATAATTGCCGCAACATCGGAGAGTATAACGAGCTGCAAAAGAAAACCGGCGGCAAAAAAATGTACTATATCGTTTTGATCGTGGATGAAATGGCGGATCTTATGAGCCGCGCAAAACGTGACGTGGAAGATAAGATCCAGTGTCTGACGAGTAAAGCTCGTGCTGCCGGTATCCATCTCGTCGTGGCGAC
>DGWX01000027.1 GCA_002395405.1 Christensenella sp. UBA4247 | reverse complement strand
TGGAAAATATGTGCGCCGTATTTATGGACATCAATGTTTTCTATTTTTTCGGTATAAACATTCCCGCCAATATGGGATCGCTTTTCAATAACAATACATGTTTTCCCACAATTTAATGCTTCATGCGCGAAAGTAGCACCGAAAAGCCCGGATCCAACAATTAAATAATCATAATTCTTCATTTTTATCCTCGACTTTTATGATGATCAATTAGCATTAGTTCTATAATTACAAAGATTATATTAAGTATAAAACATTATGAATTCAAAGTCAACATCTCATTATTTTGGATTATTGAATAACACGTTTTTATATTCCTTTTCCCATTATTTGATCAAATTTCATTAAAAAAATGATAGTAAGTCTATCAATGAAGATTTGCATTTGGAAGAGAAATATCGTATAATGTGTTCGGAAACGGCGGCGGGGGAGGCGCTCCGCTCTTGAAAGCGAAATGGTTTTCGAAAGGAGAAGGATATGGATAGGCGTACGGCCAGAACGTCTCGCGCGATCCGCGAAGCGTTCGGAAACTTGCTGGAAAGAAAGCGATATTCCGAGATCACGGTGCAGGATATATTGGATGAAGCGAACGTCGGGCGTTCGACTTTTTACGAGCATTATAAAACGAAGGATCAACTTTTGCACGAGGTTTGCGCGGATATTTTCGGACACGTTTTTTGTAAATCTCTGACCCCCGAAGCGCATCATGATTTTTCGAATACAGGCGATTTTCGGCATATCGTTACGCACACGTTTTATCATTTTTCCGAATCGAAAAAGGAACTGAAAGGGATCTTGGCTTCCGAAGGGAAGGAGATCTTTATTTCCGACCTGAAACGCAATCTTTGGGAATTGATCAACGACTATATTTTGACCGTTTATAAAGCCGATCGTTTTGATAAAGAAATGCTCGTCAATCACATGATCGCGAGCCTCGTAGAGCTAACGCTCTGGTGGCTTGGAAAAAACTGCGAAAAAACGCCGGAGGAGATGGCGGAAACCTATTTTGCGCTCGTTCTGCCCCCGCTCGAAAAGGAAGGTGAATAATGGAAAAAGTTCGCGTTGTGGAAATCAAAGAAGATATCCTTTCCCGCAATAACGAAAGGGCAAAGGAAGTAAAAGACGAGCTCGCTCGCCGCGGCGTTTACTATCTGAACGTAATGGCTTCGCCCGGCAGCGGCAAAACCACCCTTTTGGTCGAGCTGATCAATGCGCTCAAAGGGAAATATCGGATCGGAGTCATCGAGGCGGATATCGACGGCGACGTGGACGCCGGCTCGATCTCGGAAAAAACGGGCGTTTCTTGCTTGCAAATGCATACCGCGGGCGCCTGCCACATAACCTATCAAATGTCTTGGGAAGCGCTCGAATCCCTCGGGACGGACGGACTTGACCTCGTGATCCTCGAGAACGTAGGCAATCTCGTTTGCCCCGCCGAATTCGATACGGGCGCTACCGCAAACCTCGTTCTTTTGTCCGTTCCGGAAGGAGACGATAAACCGCTGAAATATCCTTTGATGTTCTCGGTTGCCGATATGGTCGCCATAACCAAAAAGGACGTTTTGCCCGCGTTCGATTTTTCTTTCGAGGCGGCGGAGAGAAACGTTCGCAAGAGAAACCCCGATTGCCCCCTCTTTTTGGTCAGCGCGAAGACGGGGGAAGGCGTTCCCGCTCTCGCTTCGTATTTGGAAGAGAAAATCGCAGAATATCGCGAAAGAAGGTAAAACGTTATATATATTTGTCGAATTTTAATTTTTCCTGTAATAGATATATAATTAGTTTTCGCGCACGTATTTACAAGAGTGCGAAAATATGATAAAAATAAAATATGAGATACGGTCTATCACTTTTTTGTAAGGAGGTCAATTATGGCAAATAAGGACGAGAAGATTTGTATTATCGGCGGCGGCCCCGCAGGACTTGCTTGCGGCGTATATCTGGAAAAGAAAGGTTACGAGAATTACACCATCTACGAAAAGTTAAATAAAGTCGGCGGGAAAGCATATTCTCCCAAGATCGAAGTAAACGGAGAAAAGCGTTCTTACGAAACGGGCGCGATCATGGGCGCGATCACCTATCACGCGGTCAGTGAAATGGAAGAATTCGGCGGCTATTATCATAAGGGGCCGGATTTTAAGAAGGGCGAGCCCAATATGCGCCGCGAGTACAGAAGCGTTTCGGGGAAGGACGCGGGCAAAGTGATCGAACCGTTCAATCCCAAAGCGGATTTTTCTTTTAAGAAACTCATCAAGCTTGTAAAGCTGAAAAAACAATTCAAGAAACTCGCGCGCCTTATGGAAACCAAGTATAGGGGTTACGATTGCTACGGGCATATCGGCGTTGCGAAAGGCGAGTATTACGGTATCTCCAAGCTCGTGGACGGATACGAGGGCACCGCGGACGGGCAGGCTTTCCCGAATTATCTCGAAGGAAAGAACCCCGCGCTCAAAGATTTGGCGCTTCCGTTTAAGAAGTTCTGCGAGATCAACGGCGTGGAAGAAGTCCAACGCATTTGGATCGGGCCTTATACCTCTTTCGGGTACGGCTATTTTGACGAGATCCCCGCGGCTTACGTTTTGAAGTATCTCGATATGACGACGGCGAAGGAGTTCGTCGGTTTGCGCCTTTGGACGTGGCAAGACGGAACGCAGGAGATCTATAACGCGGTCAACCGCAAGTTAAAGCACCCCGCGATCCTCGAAACCGAAGTCGTTAGGATCGAAAGACCCGAAGGCAAGGTCGTGGTAACCACGAGGAACGGGAAAGGCGAGGAACGAACCGAAGAATTCGACAAGCTCATCGTAACCACGCCGCTCGATTATTTCAAAGAGTACGCGGACGCAACGGAAGAGGAAAAAGAACTGTTCGGGAAGATCGTACACGAAAAATACGTGGACTTCATCGCCCGCTTCGAAGAGGAGCAAGGTCCGGTTATTTCCGGTTATATGTTCGAAAATATGGAGCCGGAAAACCTCGGTCACGCGATGGTGTACTATCATAGATGGGAAGATCAGGGAAAGAATTGCCCCTGCACGGTGTACGCGCTGCGCAACCATACCGGCGATCCGGATATTCCTTACGAAAAGACCCTCGAAATGATGAAGGACGATATCAACAAAGTCTTGAAGTTCCCGATCAAAGAAGTGCTTTACGCGCAGGAGAGCTATTATTGTCCCCACGTTTCCCCCGAGGATTACGCGAGCGGTTGGTACGATAAGCTCGAAGCGATCCAAGGCAATAAAAACACTTATTTTGCGGGCGAGATCTTGTCGTTCGGCGATATGGAAGATACCTGCGCCGCAAGCAAAGATATCGTAGGAAGATTCTTTTGATTGAAATGCGGCTTCCCCTTCGGGAGGCCGCCGATCGCGTATTATGGAAGTTAAAACGATCCTTCTCAATAAAAGCGTTTTTGAAGATAACGACAAAGAAGCCGACGCGCTTCGCCTTTATCTTGAAAGCAAAGGGGTATTCCTCGTAAACGTGATGTCGTCGCCCGGAGCAGGCAAAACCTCGACCCTCGTTTCTTTGATCAATCGATTGAAAAAAAGCTGCCGCATCGGCGTTATGGAAGCGGATATCGACAGCGACGTGGACGCGGTCAAAGTAAAAGACAAAACGGGCGTTAAATCGGTTCAGCTCCACACGGGCGGAATGTGCCATATAGACGCGGGAATGTGCAAACAGGGGCTGGATGAGATCGGAATAGAAGATCTCGACCTCGTGTTTCTCGAAAACGTCGGCAACCTCGTTTGTCCCGCGGAATACGATACAGGGGCGCATCTCAATATGACGATCCTTTCCGTTCCCGAGGGAGACGATAAACCCTTAAAATATCCCCTCGTGTACGAGAAATGCGATCTCGTCGTTATCAATAAGATAGACGCGCTTCCTTATTTCGATTTTGATTTCGAGGAAGTAAAACGCGTCGTAAAAAGGAGAAACGGAAAAGCGGAGATCATTCCGATCTCGGCGAAAACGGGAGAAAATCTCGATCGGTTGGAAAAGTATTTCATTCGAATATTAAATAAGGAGTAAAAACTATGCCCAAACAAAACGAAAAAGTGATCAGCCAATATCAAGGAGAGAAAGACGTTAACAAAAAGTACGCCAAACTCGCTCACAAGATCACCGACGTCGTTCCGCACAAGCTGTTCGGCGTTAAGGCGGAAGACCCCGAGTATTGGGGACTTCGCGAGATGCTGACGCCGGAAATGTGTGACATTTTGAACAAGATGAAGCTTCGTAAGTTCTATACCTTCGAAGATCTTCGCAAAATGAATAAAGAGTACGAACCGGCGGCATTGCATAAGATCCTGTCCGAAATGTCCGTCATCGGTATTTTGGAGTACGATTACGGCGATCTTTACGACCACGACGGCCCGACCGGCAACGACGATATCCGCGAAAAGAGCGAAGAAGAAAAATTGAAAATTCGCCGCTATCGCCTTTCGTTCTTCGTTCCGGGAAGCGCCGAACTTTTCAATTCTTCCGTGGATCGCATCAGAAAGAACCCGGCGGTTACCTCTTTCTTCGAGAGAATGACCTTTATTCCTCTTGCGGGCGTTACCGAAATGGTTCGTCCGGGCGGCGACGGCATCGGAATGCACGTTATCCCCGTTGAAAAGGAAGTAAACGCGTCGAACGAGTCGGTGGACGTTGAGCATATTTCCCACTGGCTGAAAAAGTACGACGGTCATATCTCGGCGGGTATCTGCTCTTGCCGCGCGTCGCGCGCCGTTCTCGGCGACGGTTGTACGGACGACGTGGACGATTGGTGCATTCAGCTCGGCGATATGGCGGACTATACCGTTGAAACGGGCAGGGCGCATTACATAACCAAAGAACGCGCGCTCGAAATCATCGAGCTTGCCGAGAAAAACGGCTACGTTCATCAGATCACCAATATCGA
>DGWX01000036.1 GCA_002395405.1 Christensenella sp. UBA4247 | reverse complement strand
AAACGAAGCGAATGCGCCTCTATCCGAAGCCTCAGTCGTCGCCTGCGCCCAAATACTCTAATGCCGACCCCGCGGGAACGGGCTTGGAATCGCCGTAACGCGTAAAGAACATAAACACGAAGGCGATCGCCACGCAGATCGCGGCGTATAGGAAGAGATATTGATCTTCAAAGTAATCCATAACGAGCCCCGATATAAAGGGAGTAATCGCTTGCGCGCTCATTGTGGAAATATAATAATAACCCGTGTACTTTCCGACGCTGGACGAAGAAGAAAGTTCCAGAACCATCGGGAAGGTATTGACGTTCGTTATGATCAGTCCGAAGCCCGAGATCAGGTAAAAGATCGCGAAGAGATATTTCGCCATATGATCGGGTTTTACAAAGAGGAAAACGAGAACAAACGAAACCACAGCGAGCGAAAAACCGAGCAACACGCTCTTTCTTCTTCCGATTTTAACGGCGAGGATGCCGACGGGGATAAACGCGATCGCGGATACCGCCATAGACGCGCCCGAAATAACGGACGCGATCGCCGCCGATTGGTTCAAAACCTTCGTACAATAAACCGAAAGGTTAGACGAGATCGCATTGTAACCCATAAACCACATAAAAGTGGAAGCGAGAATAAAGAAGAAACTGCGTCGATAGGCGCGCTCGTGTTTTTTCTTTTTCAGAAGGATCTCTCCGTTCGTCTCGGAAGGCAAGGAGGTTTGATCCTGTATTTCGCCCTTCTCTTCCGCGTGATGATGGGGGATCTCCTCCGCCTCGTCGTCATTGCTGATTCCGTATTTTTCACATTCCTTTTTACATTCGTTCACGAACTTATTCTCGTCCACGAGAAACAAAAAGGCAACGAGCAGCGCTACCATGACCGCCGCGGCGATCGCGAAGATCTGAATGAAGCTGTTTTCGGATATAATAAACGCCACCGTATAAATGATAAACGCGAAAGCGCCTCCGATGCCGCCCATCAAATTGATCATAGCGTTCGCTTGCGAACGGAGCGGTTTGGGGGTTACGTCCGGCATCAAGGCAACCGCGGGCGAACGGAACGACGCCATCGCCACGAGGACGAGGAAAAGAACCGCGAGATACACGCCGATCCGACCGGGGTGTTTCCTCGTGATCTTAACGTTTACCTCTTCGCTTGCGAAGACGGCGATGCCCGGTTCCACGAACTTTTCGTATTCTTCGTTATTCGCTTTAAGCGCCTTGTATTCGCTTTCGGAAATCAAAACTTTTTCGGAAGACAGCGCGTCGCCCGAACGGACAAACTCGGTAACGTAATATTTGCCCCCCTTCTTTTCGATCTTCGAAACGCCGCGAAGCGCGATTTCGAGATAATTTTCAAGCGTATTTTTTCCGTTTAGTTTCAAATATTCGTGATCGGAATAAGCGAACCCGACGCCCGATTTCGCTTCGGTGGAATAGAGCATCGTATAGAATTGTTCCGCGGAATCGTAAACGGTGCCGGAGGATGAGGCGTAATAAAAATCGTCGCAAGCGTTTTCCACGCTGTAAATCTCGCTTCGAAGTGCGTTCGCGTCTTTGAGCTGGCGGCTCGCCGTAATCGGAACGAAGATCATAATAACGACCGCAAGGATGGTTCCGACAAACACGAAAGGAGTTCTTTTTCCTCTTTTCGTGTTAATGTTATCCGACCATTTTCCGAAAATGGGGAGAAGGAAAAGCGAAAGAACGTTGTCGATTCCCATAACCACGCCGCGCAAACTGTTCGAAAGCCCGAAGGCGCGTTCGAGCAAAAGAGGGATCACAAAGTCGTACGCCGTCCAAAACAGCATTATGATCGCGAACGCAAGTCCTACTTTGATCGTACGTTTGTAATTCAGTTTCATATCTACTCCTTTGCGGGGATCCCGCTTTCGAGTTTTTTCAAATAATCGTCGGTTTCGGTCAGCGTTCCGTTTACGCGAACGTATTGTTCGAATTTCCAAAGCTCGGTGAGGCTTAGTTCAAAGGAGAATTTTTCCGAGAGGAAGCGCATAAACGCGTCCGCGCGAAGATTGACGTTGCCCGCGGCGAGGCAAACGTTCAAACAATCGGGATAGAGGCGAACGGCGTTTACGAGAGGCGCAACGTCTTTGATCTTCGTTTCGCCCTTTTTCGTAATCGGCATTTCGAAAGAAGGAAGATTTACGATCCCTTCGATCTCTTTCTTTTTTTCCGCCGCTCCTTTTACCTTTACGGAGTAATCGGCGGCAACGACTCTGCCCGCGAGATTGGGGTTCATAAGAGGCGCAAACGCCGCGATCCCTTCCAGCCCTTCCGGGCAAACCTCGTTATAGCGCGAGAGAAAATCCGCGGCGGACTTTACTTCCGCCCGAACCGTAATATATTCCGCGGAAGAACTCATTCCGAGAGGAAGGGGCGTTCCGAGATTCAGAAGCATATGCGGATTGAATCCTTCGGAAAAGAGAACGTCGATCCCCGCCCTGCGAAAAGCGCGGGTAAAATGGCGCATAAGGTCGATATGGGAGACGTAGATCATATTGCCCCGTTTGTAATGCTTCATTACGACGATCATCTTCTCACCTCGTCACACGGCGCGAAAGAAGCGGCTCCGCACCCTTGGCAACCTTTATCGCAGCCTTTCGTACATTCCGCTCTATACGCTTTTTCTCTCTCTTTCAAAAGGTATTTCCTCGATACGCCGATGTCGATAAATTCCCAAGGGAGAGGTTTGTCAAGGGGTTGCGCTCCGAGATATTTTCGTTTATCCACGCCGAGCTCGTCCATCGCCTCCTGCCAAATGTCGTATCGAAAATACTCCGTCCAGCTATCAAACTTCGCGCCTTTTTTATACGCAAGTTCGATCAAAGACGACAGCGCGCGATCGCCGCGTGCAAAGATCGCTTCGAGTTCGCTGGTCTCTCGATCGTGATAATGGAAAGACGCGCCCTTGATTTTTTTGAGTTCGTCCTTAACGAGGAACTGCCTGCGGCGCATCTCGGGAATATCGATCTGCTCTTCCCATTGGAACGGCGTTCCGGGCTTGGGAATAAATACGGAGCAACTGACCGAAATATTGATCGCCCCTTTATGATTTTCATAGTAAAGGCGGCGAATATATCGAACGAGGTCGGCGATGCCGATGAGGTCCTCGTCCGTTTCGGTCGGCAACCCGAGCATAAAATACAGTTTAACGCTGTTATACCCCTGATCGAACGCGGCGGAAAGTCCTTCGCGGATATTCTCTTCCGTTACGTTTTTATTGATAACGTCTCTGAGCCTTTGCGTTCCGGCTTCGGGCGCGAAAGTCAAAGAACTTTTGCGGCTGCTTTCCGCATACTCTTTCTTGAACGAATCGAGGCGAAGAGAAGGAAGCGCCAAGTTTACGTGGGCTTTTTCAGCCACGGGTTTTACGTTTTTCAAAAGGGTTTCGAGATAGGGATAATCGCCCGTTGAAAGAGAGCCCAAACTGATCTCGTCATATCCGGTTTCCCGAATTACGGCGCGGATCAACTCTTCTGTTTTTTTCGCGCTTCTGTAACGGATCGGGCGATAATAATAACCCGCTTGGCAGAAACGGCAACCGTTTTGGCAGCCTCGATAAAGTTCCACCATCGCTCTGTCGTGGACCACTTCCAAAGTGGGCATCAACTGCGCGGTCGGATAATAGCAATGCTCGAAATCGCGAACGACGGCTTTTTTTACGGTTTTCCGGTTAGACGGCGTATTCAAAGACGGAACGTAAACTCCTTCGATCTTTTCGGCAAGCGCCAAAAATTCCGCTTTCGTCTTTTTCGCTTTCTTGCATTTTTTATAAAGTTCGGTCAAACTGACGATGGTTTCTTCCCCCTCTCCCACCATAAAAAGATCGAAGAAATCCGCAATGGGTTCGGGGTTGATCGCGGAAGGACCGCCTCCGCAGATAACGGGATAGTCTTCTCCCCTATCCTTCGCGCGGAAAGGGATCCCCGCCGCGTCCAAAACATAAAGGACGCCGGTATAAAGCATTTCATATTGAACGGAAAAGCCGATCATATCGAACGAGGACAACGGAGTTTTGGTTTCCAGGCTCATCAAAGGAAGACCGTTCTCTTTCAAAAGAGAGAGAAAATCGAGAGCGGGCGCGAAAGCGCGCTCGCATACCGTCCCTTCCTGCTCGTTCAAAACGTGGTACAAAATCTTCAACCCGAGATTGGACATTCCGACCTCGTACAGATCGGGCATACAAATGCAAAAACGAACGTCGCAAGGTTTGTTCATATCGGGCGTATTGACTTCCCCGCCGCTGTAACGCGCGGGCTTTTCGGTTTTCAGTAAAATCTCTTTCAGCGTCATTTGTATCCTCGGTAAGACGATTATAACATAATCGTAGGGTAAAAACAAGTCAAAATGTAAGCATCGGGCGGATCGGAGCGCTTCTTATGCCCCTTTCGCGGAAAGCCGCTGCGAAAGTTATTCTCGAGCGCGCTCTTTTTCTTGTTGCAAAACTTCGCCGATCGAACCGTTCGAAGGATACGAAAGAACGAGCCGCGCAACGGCCTCTTCCGACAGCTTTTCAACGGTTTTCTTTCCGTCTTTGATCTTAACTTTGCGAAGATTTCCTTCCCGATCCGTCGAAACCAAAGAATAGAGAGGATCTTCCATCTTTCGAATGACGGGACGACGATAGGCAAACGAGAAAAAATAACCGGCGCTGAAAAGCGCGAAAGTTAAAAGCGTCAAATTTCCGCATTTTCCGATAAAAAACAAAATCAAACAAAAAAGAGAAAGCAAAAGCGTCATAGCGGAAGTAAAAGCGCGCCCGCCGCGCCCCGGAAAGATCTCGCGCGCGAGCCGCCCGCCGTCTAACGGATAGGCAGGAAGAAGGTTTACGAGCGCGATGGACACGTTCGCTTGAACGAAATGCTTCATAATGCCGTACAGCTCGGGAAAAAGCCAGGATAATGAGAGCGCGAACGCCGCCGCAATGACGTTCGATAAAGGTCCCGCGATCAAGATCGCAGCCGTTCGCCCGCTGTTCCCTGCGATGGAAAGGGACGCTCCGTAAGGCATCAACGTGATCGCAAGATCTTCTTCTCCCGCGATCCGCGCGATCAAATAATGGGAGAATTCGTGTAGAATCACGCAGGAAAACGCCACAAGATAACGGAAAAGACCGCCGATCGCCGTGCAAAAAGCGAGAAAGGCTACGAAAGTCGGATGAATGCGGATTTTCAAAATGCGACCGAGAACGCGCCGAGCGGAATAAAATCTCCGAAAACGCTCTTAAAAACGACGGTCGCAAGAAGATACACGGCGACGCCGAAGACAACTGCGAACAGAAAGAAAGAAAAATCTTTTTTTCTCCTCTTTTTAACAATGACGTTCGTATTGAAATACCCTTTTCCGCTGATTTTTTTCAATTCGCCTTCTTTCATATAGAAATGTATATGCGAAAGAAAAGAGAGAAAGAAGTCTTTATCCGTATGCCGAGCGACAAATACTATCCGCTGTTTCTGATCCCTCTCACGCGGAACGCCCTTGCCGTAAACTTGATCTCGTACATGCCGACATTATCCACCAAAACTTCCGCAACGACCGATTGCGGGTTTACTTCGAAAAATCCGTCCAAAACTTCGAAAACGTCGCTTTTCAAAACGTTTATAACGTTATCCGGCGCGCCCGTTCTATCTTGCAGAATGACCTTCTTAATGCGTTCCACTCCTCTTTTCGCGTTTCTCATATTACCTCGCTAATTTTCGGAAAAATCCGACGATCCCCCTATATTTCGCCGTGCAATCGTAAATTTCGTTCGTCCCGAGCATTATATGCGACGCGATCATACAAACGGCGGCGTAATGTCGGCTCTTGGAATCCGAGATCTTCCCCACCGTTGCGGAAAGAAGGACCTCGTCGTCTTCGGGAACGCTCCCTACGACCGGCAACCGCAACACTCCCGCAACGTCTCCCACGCTCATCACTTCCCCTTTCAGAACAAGGTCGCCGCGAACCATATTGACGATCACGCCCACGCGCCGCAATCGATACGATCCGATCAAATCGGATACTCTGTCCGCGTCGCGAACGGCGGCTGGCGACGGCGTGGTAACGATCAAAGCCTCGTCCGACGCGCTGACAGCTCGATGAAACCCGTCGTCGATCCCTGCGGGGCAATCGATCAAAACGTAATCAAAGGTTTGCCGAAGAGCGGAAATGACTTCCGCAAAGCTTTTCATCGATATATTTCCGCCTGACAGCGCCCGCGAACTTAAAAGAAACAGGTTTTCGCAAAAAGGATGATTGATCAGCGCTTCGGACAAGCGACACCTGCCCTTTTCCACGTCCGTTACGTCGTAACATACCATAGATTCGATCCCGAGTACGAGATCGAGATTGTTCAAGCCGACGTCGGCGTCCACGAGCGCGACCCTCGCTCCCGCTTCCGCGATCGCCACGCCGAGGGTGGCGGTAATCGTACTTTTCCCGACGCCTCCTTTCCCCGATGTCACAACGATGCATCTTCCCATAAGAAAAAGGATACACCTTTCCTAAAAAGGCGTATCCTTATTTTTAGCCGAATTATCGGATCTTATCGCGATTTTTGGCGATTAGTATTGGATCCTTTCGGCAATGTAAGCTTCAAGCTCGCTTAAACTGACGCGGTCTTGTTTCATACTGTCTCTCTCGCGAACGGTAACGGTTTCGTTTTCAAGGGTATCAAAATCCACGGTCACGCAGAACGGCGTTCCGATCTCGTCTTGCCTGCGATAGCGTTTGCCGATCGAGCCGGTTTCGTCGTACGTTGCGGAGAATTTCTTCATCAAAGAGTGATAGATCTCCGTCGCCTTATCTCCGAGCGCTTTCTTTTGGAGCGGAAGAACCGCCACTTTGTAGGGCGCGATCGCGGGATGGAAGCGCATAACGACGCGGCTGTCTCCTCCTTCGAGTTCTTCCTCGTCATACGCGTCGCAAAGCACGGTAAGAACCATTCTTTCTACGCCGAGCGAAGGCTCGATAACGTAAGGAACGTATTTTTCGTTCGTGTTCGGATCGAGATACGAAAGATCGCGACCGGAGGTTTTCATATGGGCTTTCAGGTCGTAATCCGTCCGATCCGCAACGCCCCAAAGTTCGCCCCAACCGAAGGGGAATTTATACTCGAAATCGGTGGTCGCGTTCGAATAGAAGCAAAGCTCGTCCTTATCGTGATCGCGCAATTTGAGATTCTCCTCTTTGATCCCGAGTCCGAGAAGCCAATTTTTACAAAATTCTTTCCAATAGCGGAACCATTCGAGGTCGGTTCCCGGCTCGCAGAAAAATTCAAGTTCCATTTGTTCGAACTCGCGAACGCGGAAAATAAAGTTACCCGGAGTGATCTCGTTTCGGAAGGATTTACCGATCTGCCCGATACCGAAAGGAACTTTCATTCGCGAAGTACGCTGAACGTTCAAAAAGTTTACGAATATACCCTGCGCCGTTTCGGGGCGGAGATAGAGGGTGCTGACGCTGTCCTCGGTTACGCCTTGGAAGGTTTTGAACATCAAGTTAAATTGACGAATGCCCGTAAAGTCCGCTTTTCCGCAGATCGGACACTTAATATCGTGCGACTTAATGAAATCTTCCATTTGCGCGTGCGTCCAGGAAGCGATATTCTCCTCGATCCCGTTTTTCTTATTATATTCTTCAATGAGGTTATCCGCGCGGTGACGAGACTTGCAGTTTTTGCAATCCATCAAAGGATCGGAAAAACCGCCCACGTGACCGGAAGCGACCCAAACGTTCGGATTCATCAAAATCGCGCAGTCCAAACCCACGTTCAACGGATTTTCCGTAACGAATTTTTGCCACCAAGCCTTTTTGATATTGTTTTTCAGCTCCACACCGAGAGGACCGTAATCCCAAGTATTGGCAAGTCCGCCGTAAATCTCGCTGCCCGGATACACGAAGCCGCGACCTTTCGCAAGAGCCGTCAATTTTTCCATCGTTAATTTGCCGCTCATAAGTTACCTCCGTAAACTGTCTTACAAAATCATACTCAATCTATAAAAAAAAGTCAAGCGACGGCGAGTAGCAAAAAGAAAAACGATTGCGTATGATGAAGTAGAAACCAATACGTTGGAAATTCGGGAGGTACATATTATGAATAATTTCTGCAACAACGACTGTTTATGGCTCTTGCTCCTCTTATTCTGCTGCGGCGGAAATAAGTGCGGCTCCTGCGTGAATATCGAATGCATCCTTTGGATCTATTTGATCCTCTGCTGCTGCGGCGGGCAAAATGGCGGCTGCGGTTGTAAAGAAGGCTTCGGCTTCGGCTGCAAATAAGAAAACGCGAATGAAAAAACGCGCCGATCACTCGGCGCGTTTTTTCATTCGCGATCATGCCGTCTGCCCGTTCAGTTTGGCGTAAGTCGCTTTCCCGATGGTATAGGTTTCCCCGGGAAGCGTGTTCCACTTTCCTTTTTCGTCTTTACAAAAGATATGATAGGTTTTGTTCTTTTCGAGATCCACGCCGAAGGAAGAAGCGAGTTTTAATAATCCGCTTCCGATAGAAGGCGCGCGATAAGCGAGAACTTCTTTCGCAAGGTATTTCGAGGGATCGAAAGAAACCGCCAAACCGTCTTCGCTTGCTTCAGAAGAATTGAAATAAGGGTTCATATTTTCCCATATTCCGATCATCAGGAAAGAAAAGTTCAGCCAATCCACTCCGTCTGCGTCCGTATATAAATTCTCCTTGGACGACATCATAAACGATTCTCGAATGATCTTTCCGAGAACGCCGTTGAAGGATGAAACGAGGGCGTTCGCGTTTTTGTTTTCGAGGTTTTTCGGCAACAGATCCATCTGGACTTCGTCCAGTTTTTTCCAGTTATAGACGTATATTTGCCCTTCGAGCTCGAATTTTCCGAACTTGGGTCTCTCGGTAGATCCGCCGGAGAAACGCGTCAAAATATCGTCGAAATTGCCGCAAACGATGCCGACGGGCGCGATCGTATTGCTGAAAATGCAATTTTTGACCTTGCAATTCGCCGTTCCGTAAGTGGATTGTTGAAGAACGATAGACGAGGCGGAATTGTTTCGGAAGATACACCCGTCGATCACGAAATCGCCGATCGCAAAATTCATATGGCTGTACGCATATTGGAACAAGCACCCTTTGATCGTAAAGCTCGCGCTGTGATCTCCTTCCGGATATTTTCCCTTCACTCCGATCGCGCCGCCGCCTTTCGAATTCAATTCTTCGAAAGTAGCTTTGGAATCTTCCGTCGTGGGTTGCGTCGCTTGCAGATTGAGGTTCATCAGTTTAACGTCGAGTTTTTCCGGCATATCCGTATAGCTTTCGAAATCCCATAATAAGAGCATTTCGTCATCTTCGACCGATTGCACGAAGTATTGCCCGTCCAGCTTCTTACCGTTTCCGTATAGATCGACGTTGCAGTTTTTGATCGCTTCGCCGCCTTCGCTGCGAGCGGGATAATAGATATCGCAATGCAGAACGATCGCCTGCGCCTCTCCGCTTTCAGCAACCGTCTTAAAATCGTAATACGGCGAAAAATCGGGTTTTTCGCCCGCTTCTCGATCGAAATGCGCGCTTTCGAACTCCGTTCCCACGTTTACGCCGTTTACGAGGCGGAACGTGTAACTTTTTCTGACTGCCATCCCTTCTTGGTTATACGCCGTTGCGGTGATCGTAACGCTCTTCCCGTCAACGTCGTCCGCAAAAGTGACGACGCCATGGGCGTCCACCTTCGCGAGATCTTGATTCGCGCTTTCGAAGCTGAACGCTTCGATACTCGCTCCCTGCGGAGAAGAAGAGGTGATCGAAAGCGTTACGGATTTTTCGTAGCGCCCGTCGAGGTAAGTCCGATTACCGAATACTCTCTCCTGCATAAGACCGACCGAATCCATATATTCCGATTGGGAAAGGCGGAAATCATCCACCGCCGCGGTTACGCTGACCGTAATTCTTTCAGACGCATAACCCTCCGCGCTCGCCCAAAGCTCCGCGCTTCCGCTTCCGACGGCGAACAATCTGCCGCTTTCGTCAAAACGGAGAACGGATTCGGCAGAACTATGATAACGAACGGAAGGAGAAGACCCGTCCGTTGCGATCGCTTTTAAGCGAACGTTGGAAGTTCCGAGCGCAAGGAAAGAGGCAAGCGCGCCCTCTTTCAAATAAGAAATATTTTCGAACACGAGCGTCTTCGCGTTGTCCGTTTTGATCAAAACGAGTTCTTCCGTTCTGCCGGAATAAGATACTTTTACCCTCTTTTTCTCAAACGAACCGACCCCCGAAAGGCTGACGAGGCTTCCGCCTTCGACCTCGCTCCCGCTATACGCGAGATAGGGGCTGACGTCAAAAGGATCGGAAAAAGCGTAAACGTACTTTTCTTTCAAAAGCGAACTGCCAGAAACCGAAACGGAAACGCTCTTCTCAATGGTTTTTCCCTTTGCGGAAACGCTCGCCGTTACGGTGCAGTTTCCTTCTCCTACCGCGCGAACGACGCCGTTATCATCTACCGTGGCGACCGCCGCGTTCGAGGTCACCCATTCGATCTTTTCGCTTTTTACGCTCTTAGCCGGTTTTACCTGTGCGACAAGGGAGCTGACTCCGTATCTCGGCAGCGAGATCTCTTCATAAACCGAACCGTCGTACGAGGCGATCTGCATATAGCCCGGGATCTCACCCCCTACGTAAAGCGTGACGCGCGACGTGATCGAACTGTTCTTTTCGGACGTACAAGTAATATCCACGCTGCCGTAGTTTTTGAAGACTACTTCCGCCGAATCCTTTCTCGATTCGGAAGGAATGACTTCCGCGATCTCGGGATCGGAGGACGCCCATATCATTCCGTCCGTCGCGATTCCGGGGAAGATCTCGGAGAATAACGTGTATTTTTTATTCGTTCCCGCATACTCTTCCAGATAGATCTCGTCGCTTTTCAAAACGGCGCCGCCTCGCTTGATCACAACGGATTCCGCGGGAATATCCACGAGCGCCGAGGCGATGAGCTTACCGCTTGCGTCGATCGTCAAAATAACAAGTATCGGAATTAAAAGCAATATCGCAATAATAATTTTCTTCATAAGTTTTACCTCTGCGTGATCCTATCGTAACGCTTTTCAAGCCCGATCATCAGGTACAAAACGCTTGCCACGGCAAGGACGAGAGAGAAAAGCCCGAGGGATAAAAGCGTAATGCCTTCGCCCCACATAAAGATCCCGAACATTCCGAACAGACCGTACGCAACGGAAAGGGCGAATCCGATAAACAAAACGGCAAAGGTGGAAATGTTGCCCACGCTGAGTTCCCCGTCCCCTCCGACCGCGAATTGCGGGCGCGTCGTATCCAATCGAACGGCAAAACACGTTACCGCCACGGACACGCATAGCGCGATCCCGAAATCTCCGAAAGCATATTGCGGCTTGACCTGCCCCGTCAGCCAAATCAAAAGCGCCGTAATGAAAATAGACAGGGTGGAGATCACGAGATACAAACCGAGTTTAACGAGGATCTGCGTTCTGTAACTGACCGGAACGATCTTCGTCAGGTAAAAGTTTTCTCCTTCGCGCGAGACGGAAGAAGCGGCGAAGGAAAGAATGATCGAGCAAAAGATCAGCATGACCATAAGCGCTAACGCCGGAACGATGACCGAACCGATCGAGTTCTCGCCGAGTCCGGCAGCGAGCTTATTGCAGGAATAAACCATGATAGGGGCCGCCACCGCCATACAGAGATATTGAAAGCTGTAATTGCTGCTGCGGAATATTTCGAGGTATTCGCGGCAAAAAACTGCCGCGGCGGGCTTCCTGACTTTATTTTTCGTAACCTTGGTAAAAGTAAAGCCGCCGCCCTCGATATCGCGCAGGATCGTGTTCAGATAATGTCTCTTATTGAGAATGACGGCACCGACGGTAAGCGCCGAAACGACCGCAAGGGACAGAAGCGAACTCCCGAGGCGCCATTTTCCGATGAGCATATAAGCAAACCAATTCGACGGATAGATATATTTCGTTGCGCGGCTGACGATCGAAAGCGTTTCTTTGCTGAAAAAGCTCATCGCCTCTTCCCGCATATAGTCCACGACGCCCTGAATGACCCGCATATATAACCCGAATCCGACCGCCACCATAATGATGGAAACGATCAAAGTCAAGGTAAACATATTCTTCGTTCGCGAATTGAGTTGCATAACGGGGATCGCAAGCAGATTCGAAACGGAAAGCGGAAGGAGGATGCAAAAGATCAACACCACCGGGAGAAGCGCATAATACGCCCAATTCTGCCCCGTCGTTATGCCGAACATAATAAAGACGGGCAATTCCACAACGAGAGTAAACACGACTTGATACAAAACGAAAATCGAGATCTTAGACGCGAAAACCGCCGTCGGCGAAACGGGGAATCGCATCATCAGCTCGTTGTCGCCGCTTCGAAACAGATTTTTAATGACCGATCCGATCCCGAATACAACGAGGATCACCTGACTCACGGCGATAAAGAGAACCAAAAACTCCGTACTCATTCCGTATAAAACGAAAAGATCGATCAGCTGTTTGACTCCGAAAATATATAAAGTATAAACGACGGCTACGAGAAGCAGGATCAAAAGGATCTTGATCGCGGTCAAAAAGGGCTTGCCGCCGCCTCTCGTTCCGAAACGCGCCTTCATTTCAAGGCGGAAAAGCGTTTTGAATTCTCTCATGCTTGATTCTCCGCCATCGTATAGTTGCGGAAGATAGATTCGAGCGCTTCTCTCTTTCCCTCTTCGTGTAGATCCACGAGCGCGCAAAGCTCGCCGTCATGTATGATCGCTACGCGATCGCATAGTTTGCTGACGAGATCGATATTATGGGAAGAAAAGAAAACGGTATTGCCCGACGCGGTATGCGCTTTCATTTCATCTATAATATCGAACATGGATTGCGGATCGAGACCCACCATCGGTTCGTCCAAAACCCAAAGCTTGGGATTATGGATCAAGGCGGCGATGATGCAGATCTTTTGCTTCATACCGTGCGAATAGCCCTTGATCTGACGATCGATCGCAAAGGAGATCTTAAACATTTTCAAATATTTGTTAAGCCTCTCTTCTCTTTCCGCAAGAGGAACTTCGTATAAGTCCGCGATATAGTTTACGTACTCCCTGCCCGTCAATTTTTCGTACACCGAGTGGTTATCGGGAACGTAACCGATGTTCTTTTTCGCGTGGATCGGGTCCTTTTTCATATCGTAGCCGCAAACTATGATCTGCCCTTCGTCATAAGGGTGGATCCCCGTAATGCATTTGATCGTTGTGGATTTTCCCGCGCCGTTTTGCCCGAGAAATCCGAATATTTCCCCTTCTTTCAATTCAAGCGTCAGATCGTTGATCGCGTAGCGCTTGCTATTTACGTATTTTTTCTTCAAATGGTAAATCTGTAACATATGCTATCCTTTTTCGTTTTCCGATCGAGTTCGATCGCAGATTTTATTGCCAGCTGACTTCTCCGTTTTTGCGAATATTGCCCCATCTGCCGTCCTTTTTAACCCTGCCGTATCCCTCTCCGGTAAACGGAGTAGCCGCGTCGTAAATAAAAGGAACGGTCTCTTTGCCCGTAAGATCTATGTAACCGCATTTTTCTCCGACGGAGACGTTCGCCCAGCCTTCGGAGAAACTACCCGCCGTATCGTATTTATAAGGAATGACGAGTTCGTTTTCGCGATTGATATATCCGAAAAGTCCGTTCATTTCAACCGCCGCCATATCCTCCTTAAAAGAAAGCGCTTCGGTATAGATCGGAGGAATGACTTCCTTTCCGTTTTCGTCTTTGTATCCCCATTTCCCCGCTCTTTGGAATTTCGTAAAACGGTCCTTTTCAAGCTCGATGCGCGGGGAATGAACGAGTTTCTCGCGCGGGAATATCTTGGAAAAGTCAACGGCATTTCCTTTGTTTTTGGAAGAAACGTCTCCCTTTCCTTGTTTTCGATTTTGCTGATTCAGGGCGTTCCCTCCGCGGGAAAGCTCCGTTCTTCTTCTATCTTCTTCGCGATTTCCTTTTACGGGCATCGGCGCGCTTTTCCGATCGTTTTGCCTCTCGCCCTGCTGTCTCGCGTCTTGCCTGCCGTCACCCGTTCTGCCGCCCGGACGCCTATCCTCTCCGCGGCGATCGCCCGCTCCGTTTCCGCCGCGAATCTGCTTCGCTTTTTCCTCCGCGCCTTGGGAAGCGTCCGATCCTTCGTCCGGACGGAAATCCACGCCGAGCGGCGCGATTGCGTTTTGCAATTCGAATAATCTCTTTTTATTAAAGTTTTGAACCTTATACATCTCCGTCTTTCTGCGCGAGAGAATGTCTCCGAGCAAAAGGACGCCGCCCTTTTTCAATATTTCGAGGGTTTCGACGGAAAGATTCAATCCTTCCACCGACATCGCGAGGATCTCTTCCGAATAAGGGGGTTTATAATTCGCCCCCGCCTGCTGCGGCGGTTTTTTATGAAACCGTCTGTTATTTTTTCCCATACTTACTCCTTATATTGCATTTTGCGCTTTTTCCCCGCGCGAAGGATCAAAGCGGTCGCGATACTTGCGAACACCGTTACGACCGATATTACGATCGCGAGGGTCTGACCGCCCGATAAGCCGCCCGTTCCGAGGTAACGGGTCAACACGTAACACGTTTCTCCTTTATAAATGACTTTGGTAAATTCTTTTTCTTTGTCTATGGGTTCGATGGCGTAAAGCTCCGTTCCGTCGGGCAAGCGAACGACCTCTTCGCTCTCCACGCTCGCGTCCTTATAAAGAACGACGGGCTTTCCGAGTTTTTCCGCTTTGATCTTCGCTTTATAGCGCGTGATCGGAGTGGGCTCTTGGTCCACCGAAACGACGTCCGTTACGCGTGCGTAGGCCGTCTCCCCCTGATAGCGAACGATATAAAAGCCCCATTCGTCCGATCCCTCTTCGTTTCCCGCAACGAGAGAAACCACTTCGAAGATCTCGGTTTTTCCGAGCGAAGAGAACAGAGGTTCTTCTCCTTTTTCGATCTCGATATACGAAGGACGACGATACAGATTCACACCGATCTTAGTATGCAAACAGCGCGCGTTCTTCATCGGCGCGGGCGCGGCGGAAAAAACGGTAACGTCTCCTTTGGGAAGATACGCGATCCCCTTTTCGGTCTCGACGCGCAGATAGTCGAATCCGCCGTAACGCAAAGAAGCGTAACAAAGAAGTTTCGCGCCTTGAGGAAGATAGGTCACGTCCTCGAAATTATCGGGCGCGACGTACGCGATGGAGGAATCCGATTTAACCTCGCAAACAAAGAGAGGAGAAGCGTCAGGCGCTTCATCTTTAAAATCGCTGTCCGATCGGGTAAAAACACCGAAGCGGTTCTTTTCGAATCCGATCACGTTATGATCGGCCGTTACATACATCGTTCCGTCTTTTTCGATCGCAAGCGACCGATAAACCTCGTAATCGGAAGGCAAAGAAAACTCGGTCGGGCTGAAATAGCCGCCGAGCGTTCGGAAATATCGAACGATCTTCCCCTCTTCCGAAAGTAGGAAAAGATTTCCCCGATAGTCCACGGCGAAGTCGGAAAGAGAGAAAGAAACGTCCAACGAACCGGACAAAGGGTCGCCCTCTTGGGTAAAAGCGCGAACGGCGCCGCCCGAGTAAAGATAAACGACTTTGCCGCCGATCCCCACCGTCATTTTTTCGATCGAACGATCTTGCCTTACGAGTTCCGCGAAATCGGGATCTCCCTTTTTCTTTACGAACAATACGTTCCCGGACGAAGCGAAAACGGACCCGTCCGCCGAAGCGGCGACGCACGAGATCGCTCCCGATCCGAAAACATATTCCTTTTCGAATAAAAGATCGGTATATTCCAAGATCGAAGATCCCGTGGCAAGATAATAAATTCCGTTCGCGTTTGCGATCGCGCTTACGGACGAGATCGGATATCCGCTGAGGGCGCGCACTGTCCCGTTTGCAAACACGGAAACGCGCTCGTTTCGATCCGCAACGGCGATCGCGCCGTCTTTTACGGAAAGCGCGGTGGGCGCGTTCAATCGACCGAGGTTTTTACCCGAAGACCCGATAAAACGAACGCACTTCCCCGTTTCTCTGTCAAAAGCCTTGACCGCCTTATCAAAAGAATCGAGGGCGAACACATTTTCTCCGGACAAACAAAAATCGACGCAAAGAGAAACTGCGTCGTCTTTTTCTCCCGAAGGAAGAACGGGAGAGGAAAGTGTATTTTTATAAACGCTCCCGTCTTTTAAGAAATAGGCTTCCCCGTTCGAAACGGCAAAACTTCGGCTGTCTGCGGACAGCCCGGACGAAAGATCGAAAACTTCGATAAAACTCTCCCCTTCTTTTTTGAGAAGCTTTCCCGCGGCGGTTTTGAAATAAAGATCGTCTCCGTCCGCAAAAAGGAAGAACGAAGAACGCGTAAACGGAAGGGTAAAAGAAGTTCTGATAACTTCCGCCCCCGAAAAATCGAACGTCGTTACGGTTCGCATATCGGAAAGAGTAAACAACCGATTTCCCGAAACGGCGATATCCGTCAGATGATCCATCGTCAGCTCAAAGGAAAGTTTTTCTCCCGAGAGAGAATAGCGCAAAACGCGCGCGCTTTCGGATTCGGTTATGGAAGAAGCGCTGCCGGAGAGCAAGAAAACGCCCGCTTCCGAAAAAAAGATCGAATGCGCGTAAGCGACTTCCGTTTGAAACGTAGAGATCTCGCCTTTCTCGGTAATCAACGCGACCGCGCCTTCGTCGAAAACGGCGATCGTATCTCCGTTTATCGCGATACGGGACGGAGAGGAAAAACGATGATAATCTTCGATCAAAGAAAAAGCGCCGGACTGCATTGCGTTTTCTTCCGCCGCACCGACGCAAAAAATACATTGACCGATCGTCAATGCAAATAAAAATACGAAGAAAAACAATCGATTGATCGGAAAATCAGCTTTCCGCCGCCTCATTGAGCTTCTCGACCAAATCGTCCGCGTCCACGCCGTGTACTTCCGCGGCTTGTCCGACGGTCTCGCCGCGCGCGAACGCGCAGCCGAGGCAATGCATTCCGACGCCCATAAGGACTTCGGCGATCGCTTCGGAATTCCCCTGTCTGATGGCTTCGCTGATGAGCATGTCTTTCGTGATATTCGCCATAACGGTTTCCTCCTTGATTGTTTTATTTTACCACAAAAAACAGACTTATACAACGGAAACGCCTCTTTTTTATATTAAAATATAAAAGCGCATTTTTTTGTCGATAAAAGGTTTTTTTCGCCCGGAATCATAGTCTTGTCCCGCAAAAAATATAATCAAGTATTCCCCAAAACGCATCGGGGATAAAAAAATGCGAGGTAAAGTGCTGTTTATGAAAAGGATCACGGACCATTTATCCAAAGAAATCGTTATCATTTCGGAAGGCGAGATCGCGGGCATCGTTACGAACGCGTATGTAAAAGAGAAACTCGGGCGCGTTATCGGTTGGCGGGTATCGAGCGAAGAAAAAGAAGAAGAATCGCTCGTCCCCCTCGGCAGGATCGTCGGTTTTGCGGACGCTCTGACCGTTCAAAACGCTTCCGCCGTTAAACCCTCTCCGTACATGCCCTGCCCGCTCGGCGCGAAAATGTACGACAGCGCGGGAAGATTTATCGGCGTATTCCGAGATCTTTGTTTCGACGAAAAAACGGGAAGGACTCTTTCCGTTCTTTCGGACGAAAAAGAGTTCGATCCCTCTCTCGTCGTAGGCGTTTCCGCGAAAGCCGTCGTATTTCGAGCGGAAGAGCACGCCGAAAAGCGTTTTGCGAAAGCGCCGAGAAACAAGGTCGGACAAGCGGAAAAGAGAACTCGTCGGAAGATAAACGAAAACGCGCTCTCCCTTTTTTCCGAAGGAGAAAGGCAAGCGGAAGAGCAGGCGACTCCGCAAGAGGAGATCATTGAAACGCAAGAGGCGACCGAAATCAACCGAACGGAAATTGAATCGTCGGCATTATCCGAAGAAAGCGAAAAAACGGAATTTCTCGGAGACTACGGCTTTTTGCTCGGTCGAACCGTTTTGAAAGACGTACTTTCGGGAGGCGCCGTCATTGCGAAAAAAGGAAGCGAAGTCAGTGCGGAGATCGTGGAAGAAGCGCGCGCGAAAGGAAAGCTCGTGGAGCTTACGGTAAACAGTAAAAGAGCATGAGAAAAGCGTTTTTCGCCCTGCTGCCCTTTTTCCTTCTGCCACTCCTTTTCTTTTCGTCCTGCCAAGAAAGCGCCGAGTCGCTTCCCCTCGCCGATTATCGCATTTCGGCCGAACTCTCCGACAATCGTTTGACCGTTTCGACGGACGTTACGTATTCCTGCCCGTCCGAAGGGCTTTCCGCCGTTAAATTGCGCCTTTTTCCGAACGCGTATCTCGAAGGGAATCGGACGGTAGGCGAAAGCAAGATCAAAGCGGCGTATCCGAAAGGAGCGTCTTACGGCGGTTGCGAGATCCTCTCTCTTTCTTCGAGCGAAGGGGTTAAGGATTATTCGATCGGCGGAGACGACAAAACCGTTTTGACCGTCCGCCTCGGAAACAAACTGCCGAAAGGAAAGAGAATTTCTTTACACATTGAAGAAACGGTCACTCTTTGCGCAGTCAAACACCGCCTCGGCTATTACGGCGGCTATTATAACCTGACAGGTTTTTATCCCGTTTTATGCCCCTTCGAAGAAGGAAAATATCGCGCCGATCCCTATTATGCTTACGGAGATCCCTTTTTGTTCGACGCGGCGAATTTCTCCCTTTCCCTATCGCTCCCCGCGGGGTATCAAGCGGCGGCGTCCGCCCTTCCCCTT
This sequence comes from Christensenella sp. UBA4247, assembly GCA_002395405.1. Taxonomy (GTDB): domain Bacteria; phylum Bacillota; class Clostridia; order Christensenellales; family CAG-1252; genus CAG-1252. The sequence goes on along the minus strand of DGWX01000036.1, from coordinate 6,277 downwards.
TCGAGAGAGACCGAAAAGGGGAAAACCGTTTTTTCTTTCTCGCTCGAGAGGGCGCGCGATTTCGCCGTGATCGCTTCGAATAAATTGCAATATAAAGAAACGGAAGCGGCGTCGATCCCGATCCGCTATTACTATGAAACGGATAAAAAAGCGGACGAAACGCTCGCCGTTGCGGCAAAAGCCGTGGAAGTTTTTTCACGTACGTTCGGAGCCTATCCCTACCCTTCGTTAACCCTCGCCTGCGCGCCTTTTTTCGAATCGGGTATGGAATATTCGGGGTTGGCGCTCCTTTCAAACGAGCTTTCCTCTTCCGCAAAAAAGGAAACCGCGATCCACGAGATCGCGCATCAATGGTGGTTCGGGAAAGTTCATACTGACCAGATCGTCAGCCCGTGGATAGACGAAGGTCTTTCGGAATACGCGACCGCGCTCTATTATAAAGAAACGGGGGCGTCGTCCGCCTTTCGAGCGAAAATAGCCGAGGCAAGCGAAGCCTATTCGATTTATTCCGAGATCAAAGGAGAAGCCGCCTGCCGCCTCTCTTTGCCGCTTTCCGACCTTGCGGACGGCTACGCCGAGATCGCGTACTGCAAATCGCTGCTCCTTTTTATAACGCTTGCCGAAAAATATGGGTACGAAAGATTAAACGCGGCGCTTCGCGACTTTGCCGATCGATTTGCCTATAAAAGAGCGAGCGCAAACGACCTTATATCCGCCTTGTCCGCCTCCCTAAAAGAAGATCAATCGGAATTCTTTTCGATTTGGCTGTTCGGCGCCCTGCCCGCCCCCTATTGATAAAAAAACGCGGCGCTCCGAAAAACTCGAAGCGCCGCGTTTCGTTAAAGGCTTTCTTTCAAGATCCGAACGACGTCGTCTCTCGTCAGCTTTTTGTAACCACCGTCCAAAAGGATCGTTGCGTCCGCGATCCCCTCGATCATATCGGGCGTTACGCCGAGGGAAGATATATTCATTGAAACGCCGATCTCTTTCATCCATTTTTCCATTTCGGCAAGACCTGCTTCGGCTAGTTCCTTTTCGCTTTTCCCTTCCTCGGAAACGCCCCAAACTTCCTTCGCGAAACGGGCGAATTTAGCGACCCCGTAAGGCATTATAAAACGATAATAAGGAAGCGAAACGGCGGCGAGGGTCATTCCGTGCGTTTGATCGGTATAAGCGCCGACCGCCTGCCCGATCATATGGACCATCCAATCGGTTTCTTTTCCGCAAGCGATCAACGTATTGAGCGCCCACGTTGCCGCCCACATAATATTCGACCGCGCCTCGTAATTCTCCGGATCGAGAACGGCGGCGCGAGAATTTTTTACGACGGATTTCATCAAACCTTCCGCAAGATAATCGCTGACGTTATCGTCCGTTCCCGAAAAATACTGCTCGCAAATATGGTTGAAAATATCGTAAACCCCGGCAACCATTTGCCTTTTCGGAAGCGAATAGGTGTACTTCGGGTTCAGAATCGAGAACTTCGGCATAACTTCGTCTCCGAACACATGGCCGATCTTGAGCTTCGCCTCGTGATTGGTGATGACCGAGCCGCCGTTCATTTCGGAACCCGTTCCCGCCATCGTAAGGACGCACCCTACCGGCAAGATCTCGCAAGTGGGTTCTTCAAAACGAATAAAATACTTATCCCATGGATCTTCACCGCATTTCACGGAGACCGAAACCGCTTTCGCATAGTCGCAGCAGGAACCGCCGCCGACCGCGAGCAGAAAATCAACGCCGTTCTCCCGCGCGATCCGAACGCCTTCCCTGAGCTTCTCCACGGTCGGGTTGGGCATAACGCCGCCGTCTTCCACGATCGTCTTTCCGTTTTTCTTTAAGATCGAAACGATCTCGTCATACAAACCGTTTTTCTTGATGGATCCGCCGCCGTAAATCAGCTGAACGACTTTCCCGTACTTGGGAAGCTCTTCGTTTAGATAGCAAAGCGCGCCATCGCCGAAATAAAGTTTCGTAGGATTATGATAGGCAAAATTTCCAAGCATCGTTTTTTCCTCCTCTTCTTTGCGCGGGGGGATATAGATCCCCTTCCATTTGCTCCCTTCGCAAAAGCCGAAGCCTTGTCGCGCGTGTGTTATTATATCAAATTTTCAACCATTTGACAACCCGCAAAACGGAAGGAGCGCGACGCGTTAAGAAAAAGCCAAGACCACCCCAAACAATAAAAACATATCGTTTCACGCGAAAGCGTGCATATCATCACGATTGTAAAATCGTGTATATCATCAATACGCAGTATTGCATATCATCAAACCGAAAGCGGATAAAGTATTTATGCACGGCAGAGCCGCGATGATATGCAAGGGACAAGCCCTTGATGATATGCCAAACCTCGCTCCGCTTCGGTTTGGATAAAAAACAGTCTAAAGCGGATTCGCCTTAGACTGTTTTTGGTGGACAACCTGTTTTAACAAGCACACGTATTACTGTCAAAAAGTGATATCAGATACGATCTGAGAAGATTTTCTTTTGGGGATGATAAGAATCTTTCAGCGAATCAACTTGATCGGCTCAATGCCGCTTTTCTTCCAAATATCGCAAATGTTATTGTCATTATAAGATCGATTGCCGTCGTTATAAAGAAATCTCCCCCAAAACCATAAACCGCGCCGAATTCGGAAGACGTGATCGGAATAAATCTTGCCAAGGCGAATCGCCATGCACTTCGGTAATTGGAATCGGTAAATCGATCGATTTCTCCGTGGATCACCTTGACCGGCGCCTTCGCCATTCCGAGGATCGTTCCCGTAGCGAGCAGGGCCATTATCGCGCAAAATATAATGATCGCAATATGGCGTTTTTTACAGGCAGACAGCAAGAAGACGCATAATGCGAAAGCCGCTAAACCCGCGAAGTATCCGCCTATCGCTCGCGCAAAAAACAGTTCGGAAAAACGCATGACGGAAATTGTATTCACCGTCTCGAACGCAACGTAAAATTTGAACAGATCTTGCGTCATGGCGGCTAAATGCAGTACAAAAACCCAATACACAGTCGTCAGCGCCACAAGCGGAAAAATCATTTTTCCGATAAAGAAATCCCGCCGCGAGATATTAGACGCAAAAATGTTTTTTTCTGCCGGATCGCCAAAAGAATTCAGTGCGATCCACGCTCCAAATGCGGAAATGAGAACCGCCAGTAGCGAAAGCGAGAGAAAAATCTCAGCCATACCGGTATGCGAAGCAGACCCACGCGAATAAACGTCTCGCAGCACGAATACCTGTTCGGAAGGATTATCCGCACCTTGTCTTTTCGCTTCTTCGTATAAACGCAGGTCACGCTTTACGGCGGCGATATCGTCTTCGTTCATCCACCAATAGTATTCGCCCGTTTCGACCATCGTCTTGTTAGTTTGATACGAACTCTCGGAATAAATATCTTTTCCCTCGACAAGAGGCACCGCACCAGACGCCAACGCAAGCGCCGTGATCGAAACGAAAAGCGCTACGAGCAAGCAGATAAGAATAAGTTTGTTTTTACCCCTTAGAAAAAACTTGTTTTTTTCATAGAGGGCGACCGCAAGGATGCTACTCTTCATCTATTTGTCCCTCTTGAATAAGGCTATCGAAAAACTCTTTCTCGAAGCGGTCGTACCCCTCGGTTTTTTCAACGGTTTTAATGATCCTGCCTTCGTGGATGAAAATCGCGCTGTCGCAAATTTTTTCGAGTTCGGCGATGATATGCGCCGAGATCAGCACGGTGCCGCCCTTTGCCGCGAATTCCTTGATCTCTTTTTCAAAATATCGCAAGGATAAGGGGTCGATCCCGTTAAACGGTTCGTCCAATATAAGAACGGACGGATCTCCCAGAAGAGCCGATGCGAAATGCAGCCTTTGCTTCATTCCGAGCGAGTACTGCGAAAACTTTTTATCGGCGTCCTTTTCGAGTCCGGCGATGCGAAGAACTTTTTGAATTCTCTTGGAATCGACTTCGGGATAAAGCGCCGAGAGAAGTGAGAGGTTTTTATACCCCGTAAGGTCTCCGTAAAAACAAGGATTTTCGATCATATAACCGAGTTTGACCGCTTGCGGCTCTTCTTTATGGAAGCCCTTCGGGGGCTGAGTACGCCGTTTTTCTCCATCCAAAAAAATTTCGCCGGAGTCTGCGAAAGTCATAGAGCACATAATCTTCATAAGGGTGCTTTTGCCTGCGCCGTTCAGTCCGATGAGCCCGTATATCTTTCCGTCGGGGACAGTAAAGGAGACGTTTTCCAAAACGGTGTTTTTCCCGTAACGCTTTACGATGTTCTTTACTTCTATCATATTAAATCTCCTTTTTCTTATAAAACACGAAAGACAGCGCTGTGATCCCCGCGCCGATTATGAATTGAAGTACGACGGGGAGAAAGAATGCGGCGAGCCCCGACACGGGCGCAAACGCAACGCCGAATAACGGAATTGCCGCCGAGGCATGTAGAACCGAGCCTCTTATGATCATTCCGCGAACGATAAGCAGCGCAAAATACACGATCAGAGCGACGGGCGCACCAATCGGAAGTTTTTCAATGGATGCGAAAAACGAAACCAAAGAAACGGCAAGAACGGAAACCGCAAGCGCGGAAACGATCCTTGCCACGAGCGCCACCCAAAGGGGCATGACCGAACGGAAAGAAACGACTGCCGCAGTCAAATCAAAGTTTCCGATCGCGAATCCGACAAAGATGGCGAGGGCGGCAAAAATTGCGCCGATCGTCGCGGTAAACACTATTTTTGAAAAAAACAGGTCGCTCCGTCGAACATTCGCTCCGAAAAAGTTTTTGAATTCTTGCTTGTCTGCCGCGAAAGAGAAGAGCGCCGCCGCGAAGGTAACCAAGACGACGGCGACCGCGGCGTACTTTGAATAGCGATACACTCGATCCGCGATCACGTTTCCGGAAGTCGTTTTTTTCGAATAAACGAAAACTTGATCAGTCTCATATGCCTTGTTGGTATAACAATACTCATAAAGTTCTGCCTTGGCTTCCGCCTCTTCATAGGAAAAATCGGCATAGCCTGCACCGGCTTTTGCTTTTTCTGCGGCGATCGTACGGTAATACTCCGCCGCATGAAAATAGTACTCCGACATTTTCTCCGAGATCGTATCACCGGGAGTCATATATTCGCTTTCAATTTCCGCTTCCGTATAACTTTTCCCTTCGAACTCAAATGTTTCGGGAATGATAACAGCTTCGTCATAGGGAATCAGTGACAACCCGACTGCGGAACTTAACAATAGCACCGCAAAAATCATCGTTCCGAAAAAGAACTTCGGAACGATGAAAAATCTTTTAACGTAATATCGAATGGATGCCATAATTATAAACTTACTGAACAGCCTGTCACATTAATCCTATAAATACTCCTAACCGGGTAATAAATATTTGCTGCACCACTTAAATAATCTCTGAATTCTTGGCAGACGACGATTTGAACTTCACAGTTTTTCCAAATTCTAACACTTTGCGGTTGCCAATTTGCATTTGCAAGTCCATACGTTGTCCAACCACTCCAACTCGTTCCTCCTATTTTACGAGAACGAACAAACGCACGTCCATATGAAATGGTGGTATTACTTCCAGTTATTCTCAAATTCGTAGTTAAATCTTTCAATTTTACGGTGTCATCTGACAATCCACTACCACTGGGGGGATTCCCCAACTCCGGCAAAAAATATACCGTAATAGGTCCGGTAGTGCTTATATAAGATGCAGGCGCATTCCACGATGAATTGTTGGGAGTTAATGTAAAGATATCTGTTTCATTGTCATCTATGCCCAAAAGACGATATTTTTCGGTGTTTATTTGATATGACCCATCCGCCCTTGCATAAACATTTGATGTTGAGTCTATCCCAGAATAATCATTATTACAACGCGAGGCAGTTGCAGGATAGTTTGAAGCATTTGTAGAGGTTGCGGCCATTGAAAGCAAATCTGATAATGAATACTCAGATAAAATAATCTCATCGATGGGCTCTTCTAAAATCGGAACTTCTGCATTTGCCATACCAAATGGAACCATAAAAATTGACAATGAGAACACAAGTACAAGCATACAATATAAAAATTTCTTTTTCATCTTTACACTCCTTATTCTTTTTTTTGTATTATTACACATAATAAGCTATTTGTCAATCCTATAATTCATTTTACTGTGTTCTGCGCAATAAATAAATAATATTTTTAAAACAGTTGTATCTAAATTCACATAGTGTAAAAGACGTTTTGACTTAGTCGCAGATGAGTAAATATACTATACAAACGAATTCATCACGCGAA
>DGWX01000012.1 GCA_002395405.1 Christensenella sp. UBA4247 | reverse complement strand
GTCCGTAATCGAGATTTTATTCGCAAGGCCCGTTTCTTCGAAAAGATCATCCGATAGTTTCGCGATCGCGTCGATGACTTTGTCCGCTCTTTCCGATTTCTCCGTTTCGGCAAAAGTTTGTTCTCCCGCCACCCACAAGAGAAGCGTTTCCAATCTCTCGGTTTTCCTCTCCGCTTTTAGGGCGGGAACGAGAGAAAGCGCTAACGCTTCGTATCTCATTTTACCCGTAACGGTACAAATCCCTTCCGCCAAAGCGTGCGCCCTGCCGAAAGGAACGTTTCCGAACGCGATTCCCGCGAGCGCAGAAGAAAGGAGAACGGCGGATCTTGCAGCCGCGTCTTTCGGATCCTTTATGCTTTTGATAAGGTTTTCAAAAATCAATTTGATCGATTTTTCCGCAAATATCTCAACGGGCGCAACGCCATCCGCACCGAGATATGCTTCCACCGCGTTCGAAAGCGCCGCGTACCCTTTTCCCGCGAAGGTTTGTTTGGTTTCTTTGACCGAAATTGCCGCGTCTATAATAACGAGATCCGGGATCATTTCCGCAGATTGCATAAGTTGATCTCCGATCGTGACGAATCCGTTCGTTTCGGCTCCGGAGCCGCAATCGGTAGGGATCAAAATCATCGGAACGCGATTTCCGAGCGCTTTCAAAACGCCCGCGATCGGAAGAATATCATCGCATTTTTGGGATAAAAACGTACGAAGAACCTTTGCGCTGTCTAAAACGGAATCACCGCCAACCGCTATGATCGAATCGCATTCCTCTTTTTCAAAAGTGTTTTTCAGCTCGCGGATCAGGTCCGTGGAAACAGCCGCGCCGATTCCGTCAAAACAAACGACCCCTGCGCCGTTTCCCGAAGAGATCGCGGATAAAACGGGATCGATCACGCCATCTTTTACGGCTTCTTGCGAACAAACGAGAAGGGGCTTATTTCCACCGAGATAGGAAAGCTCCGCGCCGAGCGTTTTCAACGCGCCCTCACCGCAGTTGATTTTGGCTTTGTTTTGAAATTCGAAATAATTACGCATAAAAACTCCTATTTTTCAAGAGGATAAAGCTCGTTTCGCTTGTTCTCGGAAAGAAAAGCGCGGTCTCCCTCTTCTGAAACGCGCGTCAAAACGGACAGATATTTGCTTTTGCCGTAGTAAAGGATCCTTCCCTCCGCAAGCAACCTGCAAAGAGAGGCTTTTTTATATAAAAGAGCGCGTTCGGCACCTCTGTCGGAAAAAATGACTCGCAAAAGAATAACGGATTTTTCCGACTTTTCCATAATACGGAAGGTATCCGCCTCTTTGATCAATCGAATGGATGCGCCGCCGCAAACGAGCTCCATAGAAAACACGCCGGGAAGGGAATACAAGAGGTCGAGTTTCGCCTTCTCGCATTTTTCGGTCGAGCGAACGACCCTCTTCGCGAAAAGAATAAGCTCCGCCTTCTTGACAAGACGGCTGAAAAATCCTTCACGATAGTTTTTTTTGAACGTTTGCAATTCCATAAATATAAAGTATCACACGCGCGCGTATAAAGTCAAGAAAATCAGTCGCGCGCAAGAAGCGCCGCGGCTTCCGCCGCCATGCCTTTTCCCTCTCCGACGACACCGAGTTTTTCGGTCGTAGTTGCTCCGAATTTAACGTTTTGTTCGGATATTTCAAGCGTTTTTGCGATATTCGCTTCCATTTCGGAAAGATAGGGCGCCATTTTGGGGCGCTCCGCCATAATCATTCCCGAAACATTTATTACGCGAAAGCCTTTCTTTTTGACCTCGGAAAGAACGATCTTTAATAATCTTAAACTGTTTGCGCCGTCATACGCGGGATCGCTCGGCGGGAAAAAATGTCCGATATCGGGAAGAGAAGCCGCCGTCAGAAGGGCGTCCATCACCGCGTGGGTCAAGCAATCCGCGTCGCTATGTCCGAGAAGCCCCTTTTCAAAGGGGATCGAAACCCCTCCGAGAACGAGCGCTCTGCCTTCCGCGAGGGGATGGACGTCATAGCCCACGCCGACGCGGATTCGATCTGCTTCGACATCGCTCAAAAGATCGGAAGAATAGGTAATTTTTTTGTTTGTTTCTTCCCCTTTGACGAGGTTCGGCGCACCGAATTTTTTTTCAAAAAGCGTTGCGTCGTCCGAAGCGCCCGAGGCGCCTTCGTAACTTTTCAGGAGTTTGGTAAGATCGAAACACTGCGGCGTTTGCACCGAAACAAACTGCTCGCGATCCACCGCGCGATTGCCCCCGTTCTCGACCTTTCGCATCGAATCCGCGATCGGGAAAGAGGGAACTGCGCTTCCTTTTTCCGCGGCTTCCGCCATACAGCGATCCAAAAGGGAAAGAGAGAGAAAAGGGCGTGCGCCGTCATGTACCGCGACGACGGCGCTTTTGCCGTCCGCGATCTTCTCGGCAACGCACAACGCGTTTCGAACGCTTTCCGTTCGCGTTTCTCCGCCCTGAACGATAAAACAGGGTTTTTCTCTTCCCGAAAAAAGCGCTTCCGCGTCTTTTCTTCTTTTTTGGGTTACGACGAATATGACGTGGCTTATATAATCCGAGCGGAAAAAAGGCTCCGCCGCTCTTTCGAGAACAGTCTTCCCTCCGATCTTTTCCCAAACTTTATCCACGCCGGCGCGCGTTCCCGCGCCCGCCGCCGCAATAATCGCGATACCTTTCATATTTCCTCGTTTTATTCGGATATTTCGGTGTTTTCCGCCTTTTTTTGCCATCGGCGATAACGCGCCTTTATTCGATCACTTCGTATAAATTTTGCGCGTTTTCCTTTTTGGTTACTTCCTCGATCGCGCAAACGCGAACGGTAAGGCTTCCCGCGCCGTATAAAATCTCGATCACGTCGCCGATCTTTACTTCTTTAGAGGGTTTCGCCTCTTTTCCGTTCAGCAAAACGCGCGCCGCGCCGCAAGCGTCCGCCGCAACGGTGCGCCGTTTGATCAATCTGCTTACTTTCAAGAATTTATCGAGTCTCATAGTATAATATTACCACAGCCGCAAAATTAAAACAATGGGATTTACCTTTTTCGGCTTGTATCCCGCGCGATCGCATTTTTTCGGCGGCAGGAAGCGGATTTTCCTGTTTTTTCCGTTCGGAAATTCGAGCGGACCCTTGCTTTCTTGCGCGCGCGTATTGTATAATTTATTATAATAGGATAATATAGGGTTTTATCCTTAAAAAGATCGGCTTTCCGCGCGGTTTTCGAAAAAATGCGCGGCGGGCCTAACGCCCCGAGATCTTTCGGGTGGAAAATGCGAGGTAATTATGTCAAGAGCCGGAGAAGGCGGAAGACTGGGAAAAAGAAACGGTTGCCTAACTTGTTTGGTGGTTTGTTTAATCCTTTTGATCGTATTTATCGCGGCGCTCTTCATCGGAGGCAGCGTGCTTTTCAAGAGCCACGTCAGCCCCAAGATCGGCGGCGTAACGCTTTCCGAATCTTTATCTATTTTAAGCAAAGTCCTTTCGGGTAAAGAAACGAAGGCGACTTATGCGGAAGAAGATTTGGACGATTTTTATTCCGGTCTTTCCTCCGCGCTGTTCCTTTCCGAAAAGAGCGAAGCGGAACTCGAATACGAGATCTTACCCGAGAGCGCAAAAGAAGCTTTGGACGTAACGCGGGTCGCCGCCGCGGAAGAAGAGGGCGAAGAAAAAGAGGATGGATCTTACGACGAGGACGCGTCTTTCGCCGCGTTTCTCCTTCTCCCGATTTCTTCTCGCTACGCTCTTCTTTCAAGCGACGTAAAAGCGCTCGTTTCGATCGAGGAATATGCTTGTCTCGCGGCGGAAGAGAGCGCCGCCGTTCGCAAAAGGCTCGGGCTTAAAACGTACCGCTTATCCATTCGCTCCATTCTCGGAGACGAAGGCTTTTCCGCAACGGATTTTTCCGCGGATAAGCTCGCGGATCGCGCGTTTTCCTCCCTCGATTTCAATTTCGAGTCGCTTGAAAATTACGATATAACCGACCCGTCCGCTCCGGAAAATACCGAATTTACGACTTTTTCCGTTACGGGGAAGCAGGTTTCCGCATTTGTAAACGACGTTTTGCAATATTTCCTCTCCGGAGAGTCCTCTCCCTTTAAGGAGCAAATGGCGGCGTATCTTCCCGCGAACGCGAGCGTTACCGATTACGTAAAGGTAGCTTCCGTTACGATCAAAAACACGCCGCTTCTCGTTTCAAACGGCGAAGCGCTCTACGATCAAAAAGATACCGAACTCGGCGTTACGGTTTCCGTAAAACTGCGCGATCTCGTTACAATTATGATGCAGTCCGACGAAGTAAAGAACCGCTTATCCGGCGCGCCTTCTTTCGCGATCGAGATGATCCCGTCTCTCGTTCCGAAATACCTCTCGCTTTCGGCTTGCGTTTACCCCCTTGCGGAAGAAGCGGACGGGAGAGAAATCAAAGTAAAGGTAAACAATATGTCGGATAAAGCCGCGAAAAACCTTTCCAAAATCGTAAACGGTCTGATGGGAAGAGACGCGGAAAACGGCGCGGAAAAGAGCTTCTTCGCCGAAATGAACGATAAAGTAACGGAAGTATTCTCTTCCATCAACGAAAAGGTAAAGATCAACTTCGTTCCCTCTTTGGACGCGGACGGAAACGCTCTTAAAGATTCTTCCGGCAATACCTATTCCGAACTCCAAATTATGACGATCGAGACGCTTCTTTCTCTTCTCGACGACTCCGGCACGCTTTCGGCGCACGAAGTCTTTACCGTATTAAAATGCCTGTACGTAACGACGGTGGACCACGATCCTCTGTCTTTGGACGCTTCTGTTTCCGCGTTTAAGAGCGATATGGCGGGAAAATACGGCGTGGATCTTTCGTTTTTGGATGAAAACAATCTGCTTTCTTCCGACGCTTTGAAAGACGTTCTCAATCATATTCATCTTTCGGACGGTTTGGATTTTACCCGTTCGAACGAAGAAATGCAGGTCCATCTTTCCGCGGAAGCGCTCGCGTCTCTTATGGTCAAGTACGTTTCCGAGCTGGATCCTTCCGGCGATAAGAGCGTTGCCGCCGCCGAAGAATCTTCTTCCCGCAATATATTCGAAGGGATCCACCCGAACGTTTGCGAGATCGCGCTCGATAAAGTATCGGAAGAGGACGGAAGAAAGGTCTTTTCTCTCGAACTTTTGATCTCCTTCGACATTGCCGAGCTCCTTTCGCCCTATCTCCCGAGCGAAGGAACGGGGTCGAAACTCGTATCCAAAATCTTGCCGAAGGGAAATTCCTATTTCGGGATCAAACTGTTCGTTTCGGAAGAGCGAGCGGACGGAAAACTGATCCATAAAGCGGGTAAAAACATCGCGAAAGAAGGGGAAAGCGCCGAAGCGTTCCAAACGATGCTTCGCGTAAACGATTTTACTTACGAAGAAACGGCGTCGGTTATGGACACGATCAATCGCTTTATGACGGTTCTCGGCGGATCGGACGGCTTCGATCTATCGTCGGTCACGGATTCTTTGGAAGACGTCGTTACGAATCTCTTCGAAACCCTTCAAAAGAGCGAATTTCCTCTATCGCTCCGTTTCTTCCCGAAAGACGAAAATTCAAACGGCGGAATTCTTCTCCCGAGCATATACGAGCTTGTGGAAGCGCTTGTAACCCCGCGTCTTAGCGAGGGTGAATCCTTTACGAGCGCGGATGCGCAAGAGATCTTGGCGCTTTTGTACGCGTCAAACGCGGATAAAACCGTTTCTTTCTCGGAAGAGCAAGCGGACGATTTCCTCAGCGAGATCAACGACAAATTCTATATCTCTTACGACAGCCGCCTCTCTTCGGACGATTTGTTCGGAGACGGCGCGGAGCATCTTTCCGATAAGATCGGAGCGGGCAGCTTATACTTTGTTTCTTCCGAAGAAGAAAAAGCGAAGTGGGGCAGCGGTTACGAAAAACCCGCCCTTTATTCCGATTCGAGGGATATAAGCGAGCTTCGCGTTTCTTTAACGGGCGGCGAGATCGCATCTCTGATTCAAAAAAGCTCCGTTTTGCCCGAGGATCTTTCCTCTTCTTTCGGCGGGTTCTCACCTCTCGGCGCGCGCTTTATAACGGAAGAGGGAGAAACCTATCTTGCCTTCGATCTCCTCTGCACGTTCTTTGAAAAAACGAGCGAAGAGGAAGACGGCGAGGGAGAGGAGGATAACTCCTTGGATCTGTCCGTTCTCTTCCCGAAAGATCTCAAATTATCGGCAAAAATCTTGATGTACGCTCCTTCCTATTCGGAGGAAAAACCGCGCTTCTCGTCCTCGATCGCGATCAACGACGGATCGGCGGAAAAGATTTTCTTCCTTTTGAAAGCGTTCGGCGGCGATAGTTTATCCGAAAGCGCGCTTTCCGGTAAGATCGGCAGCGCTCTCGAAAAAGTATTTCAATCGCTCGAAAGCAAGATCCCCGTTTATTATTCCGAAGGCGGCGTCGGTTACAAGGTCACCGTAAACGGAAAAGAGGAAAATTGCATTTATCTTTCCGACGTGTTTACCGCGCTGATCTCCCTGACCGGCATTCAAGACAGCGTAAACGAAGACACGGGAGAGACGATCCCCGAAGAAGACCGCTCCCTTTCTTCCGCGCTTTCTTTCCGCGCGAAGCTGAAGGAATTCGGCAGAATGCCGTCCTATTCTTTCGAGGGAGACGCGTCCGATTGGGAAGCGGATATTAGCGGCGTAAATTCCTTCTTTACGGAAAGCGATCTTACCTCTTTCCTCTCTTCTCTCTCCGATAAATATTATCTTTCTTCTCCGATTACGGCGGAAAAACTGATGGGAAGCGAAAAATCTTTCGACGTAAACGCCTCGTCCGTTTCCTTCCTTTCTCTTTACGCGGACGAACGCCCCGTTTCGGAGCTTACCGTCCGTTTAACCGGCGGCGCGCTCGGCGCTTTGTTTAACAAAACGCTCGGCAGCATTTCCATCGGAGAAGAGGGCGGAGCGACCCTCGTTCAAAGCGCGATCCGAATCGATTCGTTCGGAACGACGGATCTAACGGACGATAAAGCCTTCTTGGATCTTTGTTTCCTCGTTTCCCTATCTTCCTCGTCTTCCATTCTTCCGAAATATCTCTTCGTGAAAGCGGAAGTCGATCTTTCTTACGACTTCGTAAACGCCCGTTTCCCGAGCGAACTGACCTGTTCGGCAAAGATTACGATCAACGATCTTTCCTTTAATCAAACGAAAAATCTCTTCGGCTATATTGCATCGCTCGGCGGGAATTTTTCGATGGACTCCATTTCGGAAAAAATCGCGGACGGATTGAAAGACGGAATTTCGGGTATGCTTTCTCTCTATCCCGAAGGAACGGTCAAGGCGCAGGAAAACGCGATCGTCTTGCCGGACGTGTTTACCTTCCTCGTTTCTTTAACTTCCATGACGGATCAAAACGGAACCGATACCGCGGCGCAGGATCTTGCTTCTCGCTTGCGTGGATTCGGCTATCAATTAAACCAAAACGGCGACCCCGAAAACCATTCGGATTATTCTTGGGTAAACGGATTGAAGCTCTTCCTTTCTACGGACGACGCGTACGTTTACTCGAATATGCAGCGCGCGTACTTTATGAAAAACAAGCCCGATATGGATATGATCTACGACGGCGTCGGCGATCTTTTTTCTACGATCGACGATAGCTCTTTTAACCTGACGGGTGAAGACGGCCTTTATTTATACGACGGCGATATTCGTACTCTGAAAATCTCCGATAAAGCGCTCGGCGTTATGATCAAAAACAAACAAAGCTTTTCTTCGGCGGTTTCCGGCAGCGGCGTTTCCGCTTCCATCGAAAGCGTAAAGATTTATTTCGAAGATACCTCTTTCAGGCTGGAAAGCGGCTTGAAAATTTCTTTGACGGGTGAAAATTACGCGATGTTACCTTCTTATTTCTTCGTAAAAGCCGTAACGAAGGAAGATCCCTCTTCTTTGAGCGGCTATTCGACGGAGATCACGGTAAACAATCTTTCGAGAGAGCAAACGGTAAATTTCTTCCATAACTTTACTTCTCTCTCTTCCGTTGGGATCGAAACGGGCGCGTTTACTCTTTCCACTTTGGAGAGCGCGATCAATTCCGCCGTTTCTTCCGCACTGAACTCTTTCTCTTCCTCCGTTTCGGTTTCTTACGGCTGCTTTACGGACGGAGATATTTCCTCCGAATATAACGACGCAAATTATCCGGACGACTTCATTTCCGTTTCGGCAGGAGACGGTTATCTCGAAATTCCGTCCGTTTACTACTTCCTGATCGATCTTTTGTACGATTCTTCGAAACCCGAAGAAAGCGAAATGCAGCATATGCTGAATAAGCTGTACGAAAGCGATACTTCTCTCAATGCGAATATCGTTTTGAATCCCGCAAGCGACACAGCGTTTCAAAAGGAGGCGGTGTATCGCGGCGAAAACCCGATCACCGACCTTATTACGATCTATTCCGATCGCTATCTCGCAAGCGAGATTTCAACCGATCTTTCGGGCGAGAATATAAACGGCGATATCGATATAGAAGGCATTCTTCAGCTTACGATATTGAAAGCGGGCGACGCGGCGTCGAGAGCGCTTTGGAAAAATAAATTCTTTACGGACGCGGAAGATTTTAACGCTTCTCACGATTATATGATCGCGACCGCCGTGGCTTCTCTTTCGAATTATTCTTCGGGCGGTTCGACCTCTCTCGTTCCCGAAAAACTTTGGTTTACCGTCTTGATCGACTTAACGAACGAATCGGAGAGTCGCGGTCTTTTATACGATATGAATCAAAAGGATATGGAAATATTCGAACATATTTTATCTTCGAATAACGATAAATTCAGTATCAACGAGATCGCAGTCGAACTTGCTTCTCTGATCGTAGACAAGATCGGACACGTTGCGGGGGTGGGTCTTACCGTTCGCTATTACGGCGCGAACGACGATTATTACTTCGCCGAAACGTTGCCGTTCTCTTCCAATCAAGAAAACGTAAAAGATTCGGTAAACGGCGCTTCTTATGTCGTCGTTTCCTTAAACTAAAAAAAACGGAGTACAAAATGAATCAATGCGAAAAAATATGGTCCGATATATTGGATAAACTTTCGGGGCTCGTTTCGGTTGCGTGTTACGAGATCTATTTCAGTAAATTAAAACCCGTCGTTATCAAAGACGATACTTTGATCTTAATGACCGAATTGACTTCCGTAAAAAACGGGATCGCGAAAAACTTTACCGCTCCTCTCAATATGGCGATCCGCGAAAGTATGGCGCAGATAGACGGGGTAAAGATCATCTTAAAAAGCGAGCTTTCTTCTTACGTGGAAGAAGAGGAAAAGAAAGAAGAAAAAGAAGAGTTTCATCCTTCGATCAAACAAATCGTTTTTCAGAAAAATTACACGTTCGACAACTTCGTGATCGGCGATAGCAATAAGTACGCCGCCGCCGCGGCGAGAGCGGTCGCGGAAGCGCCGGGAAAAAACCTCAATCCGCTTTTTATATACGGTATGCCGGGTCTCGGAAAAACCCATATTTTACACGCGATCGGAAATGAAATTTTGAGAAACAATCCTTCTCTCAAAGTATATTATACGACGGCGGAAAACTTTACGAACGACCTTATATACAGCATTCGAAACAGTAATAATAACGAGCTGATGAAGCAATTCCGCGAAAAATACCGTAATTTGGACGTTTTGATGATGGACGACGTTCAATTTCTCGCGAAGACGAACAGCGCGCAGGAAAATCTTTTCCATATTTTTAACGACCTTTATACCGCCGAAAAACAAATTATTTTATCGAGCGACAGACCCGTTAAAGAACTGACTTATATCGAAGATAGGCTGACGAGTCGCTTCGCGAGCGGCGTTGTTGCCGATATTCAGCCTCCCTCTTTCGAAACGAGGGTCGCAATTTTGCAAAAGAAAGCCTATCATTATAAAATAGACGTTTCCCAGGAAGTCATCAATTATCTCGCGGAAAAGGAAAAATATAACGTCAGATTGCTTGAAGGAATGCTGAAAACGATCGGTTATTTCGCCTCTCTCAACAATCGCGCGGCAGATAGCGTGGAATTTGCGAAAGAAGCGCTTCGCGACAGCTCGTCCGGTCAGGAATCGGCGATCACGATGCAAAAGATCGCGGAAACGACCTGCGAGTATTTTAACATCAAAGTTGCGGATATTTGCGGAAAAAAGAAAACGAAAGAGCTGGTGGAACCGAGGCAAATGGCGATGTATCTCGTAACCGTTCTCCTTCCCGAGATCCCGCTCGCTTCCATCGGTCAATTTTTCGGCGGACGCGATCATACGACAGTCATACACGCGCGCGATAAAATGCAATCGCAAATCGGGGAAAACGAGAATTATAAAAAGAAAGCGGAAGACATCAAAAATCTGATTTATAACAAGTAATTGTTTATAACCTTGCATTCATACACGCAAATTAACCTTTGCTCCACACGCTTTCCACATCTCTTTCCACCGCCCGAAAGAATATATTTACTTTGATAAAAAAGGTATGTTATACTATATATTGTGGTCGTAAAAGGGTTGTCCACTTTTACACACCCCTTATTATTAAATAAGATTATTATCTATAAAAAAGATAAAAAGGAGCCTGTCATGAAGATCAACGTCGATTCGCTTTCTTTGTCCGAAGCGGTAAACAAAGTTATCAAAGCAATTTCCGTTAAGAAGAATAATCCCGTCCTCGAATGTATCAAACTTTCCGCGCACGATAATTGTCTCGTTTTAACGGCGACCGATATGGAGCTTTCCATCGAAAAAAAGATCGTAGCGGACGTTATTATCGACGGCGATATTCTCGTTCCCGGTAAATTTTTCTCCGAATTTATTCGCACGTTGAACGAAGAAAGCTTATCTCTCGAATGTTCGGACGGTGTAAACCTCGAAATCAAATACGGCGAGAGTTACGGCTATATTCGCTGTTTGAACGTGGAAGATTATCCGAACGTCGGCGAAGTTCAAAATTTGCATTTCATTACCTTAAACAATAAGGATATGAAAGAACTTATTGCGAAAACGGTGTTTTGCGCTTCCACCGAGGATAACAGGCAGGTTTTGAAAGGATGTTTGCTCGAAATCGGCGAAGATAAAGCAACGATGGTCGCGTTGGACGGATACCGCCTCGCTCTTTGCAATAAAGCGATCAAAGAGAGCAGCGAAGATAGTTTCAGCTGTATTATCCCCGCTCGTTCTTTGCTTGAAATCAGTAAAATGATCGTAAATGACGAAGACGATATTACCTTAAAGATGGACGGAGAAAAACTGCGCGTGGAAATCGAAAACACCGTTCTCGTAACGCGCCTCATCAAAGGGGACTTTATCAATTACAGGAACATCATCAATAAAGATTTTTCCGCGATCGTAACCCTTTCCAAGAGCCAATTCAGCGAGTATATAGACAGGGCAAGTTTGATTTCGAGGATCAGCAAAAACAACCTCGTAAAGATCGAAGTAAAAGAAAACTATATCAAAGTGGAAAGTAATTCCGAGATGGGAAATTTGAACGAGTCTTTGCCCGCCCGCGTGGAAGGAAAAGACAATATCATTTGCTTTAACGGTAAATATCTGCAAGACTTTTTATCCGTCATAGACGACGAGTTTATTAAGATGAATATCAAAGCGTCCAGCGCGCCCTGCGTGTTTACCCAAGTGGATAAAGAAGATTATTTGTTCCTCGTTCTCCCGATGCGCGTCGTGGGATAAAATGATAGTAGAAAAGGTAACGCTCGAAAATTTCAGAAACTATAAAAAAAGAGAAATTACTTTCCGTGACGGTTTGAACGTGATCTGCGGCTTAAACGCCGCCGGAAAAACCAACCTCATGGAAAGTATTTTTGTAGCCGCGATCGGTCGCTCTCCCCGAACCAAAAACGAAAAAGATATGATCAAAATGGGGGAGGATAGGGCTTTTATCCATTTGGATCTCAAAAAGAAATTCAGGGACCATAAAATAAACGTGGAGATCAGCAAAACCGAAGGAAAAAAAATAAAGGTGGACGACGCCGTTTTGACTAGGCTCGGCGAGCTTTTGGGACTTTTGACCGTCGTTTATTTTTCTCCGGACGAACTGAAAATGATCAAGGAAGCGCCGCAGGAGAGAAGGAGATTTATCGATCTTTCTCTTTCGCAGGAAAATAAGCCTTATTACCTTGCTTTATCCAAATACAATAAGATTCTCGCGCAAAGAAATAAACTGATCAAATCAACGGATTTTGCCGAATTTTCGACCACCGCTTTTATTTGGGAAACGCAAATGAGCGAAGCGGCGGCGGAAGTCATCGTAAAACGGCGCGAATTTATCAAAAAAATATCCGAGATCGCGGATTCGTATCATAGAAAGATCGCGGGAGAAAAGGAAGATTTGACGCTTTTTTACGAACCTTGCAGCGATTTTGAAACGAAAGAAGAGATCAAAAAAGATTTGGAGCGCGCGCTCGAAGAAAACCGAAAAAAGGATTATGAACTCGGCTATACGTCCGTAGGACCCCACCGAGAAGATTTTTCCATTACGACCGGCGGCGTGGATCTCAGAAAATTCGGGTCGCAGGGGCAGCAAAGAACGGCGGCTCTCGCGATCAAACTTGCCGAGATAGAATATTATTATAAAGAGTCGGGGGAAAAGCCCGTGTTGCTCTTGGACGACGTTCTCAGCGAGCTGGACGAAAAGCGTCGAACCGCGCTTTTGAAAGCAACGGAAGGAACGCAAACCTTTATTACCTGTACCGAGTTTACCGAACCCGTACAGGATTATCTGGAAATCAAAATACAAAAACAAGAATAATTCTTGCTGATCATACGGCGAAAAGTCGAAAAAAGTCTTTTCTGAAACAAGAAAAAAAAGTAATTATACAAAAATTCATCCGATATTGTGGATAACTCCTCGGTTTTACCAAAAAAATTGGCATAAAGTATTTACTTATACTTAATTTATATTATATAATATATATTATTATACACGCGCACGTGCGCGCGCGTTTTAATTATGATTACGGAATCTATTATCGGAGGGAAAAATGGAAAGAAATAATTCCTATAACGAGGACGCGATTCAGGTCTTGGAAGGGTTGGAACCGGTGCGTGTTCGCCCGGGTATGTATATCGGCTCGACGGACGAAAGAGGGCTGCACCATCTCGTGTCCGAGATCGTGGATAACAGTATTGACGAAGCTCTTGCCGGATACTGTACGGATATTTACGTCGTTATCAATGCGGACGGCAGCGTTTCCGTTCAGGATAACGGAAGAGGTATTCCGACGGGATTTAAGAAGTCCGAAGGTAAATCGGCGGTAGAAGTCGTTTTGACCAAATTACACGCGGGCGGTAAGTTCGGCGGTTCGGGTTATACGATCTCCGGCGGACTGCACGGCGTGGGTCTTTCCGTCGTAAACGCGCTTTCCGAATGGTTGACCGTGGAGATTTGTCAAAACGGACATATTTATAAGCAAGAGTATTCGCGCGGTAAGCCGCAATACGATCTCAAAGTCGTGGGAGACAGCGAAGAGACGGGAACGAAAGTTACCTTCTTCCCCGATAAAGAGATCTTCGAAACCATCGTGTTTAAGTATGATACGCTGAAACACCGCCTGCGCGAGCTTGCGTACCTAAATAAAGGTCTGCATATCAATATCAAAGACCTTCGCACCGATCCCGTGACCGAGGACGATTTTAAGTATGACGGCGGTATTATCCATTTCGTGGAAGACTTAAATGCGGCGCACGAAAAACTCTTCTCCGAAATCGTTTATTTCGACGAAAAGGTAAACACGAGCGAAGTAGAGATCGCCCTTCAATATAACGAAACGTACAGCGAAACGGTTTTCGCTTACGCAAACAATATCAATACCGAAGAAGGCGGAACACACCTTGACGGTTTTAAGGCAGCTTTGACTCGTATTATAAACGATTACGGTCATAAGATGAATTATCTTAAAGAGAGCGAAAAACTTTCGGGCGAGGATGTTCGCGAAGGCTTGACCGCGGTCATAAACGTAAAACTGACCAACCCTCAATTTGAAGGTCAAACCAAAACCAAGCTCGGAAACAGCGAGATGAGAACGATCGTTTCGCGCGTTTTGACCGAATGCCTCGGAACATATATGGAAGAGCATCCGAAGGAGAGCAAAGAGCTCGTTCTTCGCTCGATCAACGCGCAAAAGGCGAAGGAAGCCGCGAGAAAAGTCAGAGACGAGACCCGCCGCAAAGGTTTCCTTGAAAACACGACTCTTCCCGGAAAGCTCGCGGACTGCACGGAGAAAGACGCGTCCAAATGCGAGATATTCCTCGTCGAGGGCGATTCCGCAGGCGGTTCGGCAAAGTCGGGCAGAGACAGACGTTTTCAGGCGATATTGCCCCTGCGCGGTAAAATTCTGAACGTGGAAAAGGCAAGGCTGAATCACGTTCTCGAAAACGAAGAGATCAAATCGATGATCACGGCGTTCGGCGGCGGTATCGGCGAGGAATTCAGTACCGAAAAACTTCGCTACGACAAGATCATTTGTATGACCGATGCCGATGTGGACGGTTCACACATCCGCATTTTGATGCTGACCTTCTTCTTCCGCTTTATGCGCCCCTTGATCGAAGAAGGGCACGTGTACATCGCGCAACCCCCGCTTTATAAAGTCAGCAAGGGGAAGGACGAAAAGTATTTCTATAACGACGACGATCTGAATACCTATCTCGATTCTCTCGGAAGAAAAGGATACGAGATCCAGCGCTATAAAGGTCTCGGTGAGATGGATCCCGAACAACTCTGGGAAACGACGATGAGCCCCGAATCGAGGATCTTACTCAAAGTGCGTCTGGAAGACGCGATGAAAGCGGACGAAACGTTTACCGTCCTTATGGGCGAGCAACCGGAGCTGCGCCGTCAGTTTATCGAGCAAAACGCGAAACTCGTCGCAGAGCTTGATATTTAACGAGGTGGAATATGAAAGATAAAGAATTGCAACACGGAGATATAATCGATAATACCAAAATCGTGGAAGTAGGCTGCGAAAGCGAAATGAAGAAATCCTTTATTTCGTACGCAATGGCGGTAAACGTCAGCCGCGCGATCCCCGACGTGCGCGACGGATTAAAGCCCGTCCATCGCCGTATTTTGTACGCGATGAACGAGATCGGCTTAACGCCCGATAAACCCTTCAAAAAGTGCGCGACGATCGTTGGTGACGTGCTCGGTAAGTATCACCCGCACGGCGACAGCTCGGTTTATGACGCGCTCGTTCGTTTGGCGCAGAATTTCTCGATCAATATGCCCCTCGTGGACGGACACGGAAACTTCGGTTCGGTGGACGGCGACCCCGCCGCGGCGTATAGGTACACCGAAGCGAGAATGAGCAAGATGGCGCTCGAAATGCTTCGCGATATCGACAAAGAAACCGTTGACTTTTATCCGAACTTTGACGATACCCGTATGCAGCCCGAAGTTCTGCCTTCCCGTTACCCGAATCTCCTCGTAAACGGATCGGACGGTATCGCGGTCGGTATGGCGACTTCCATTCCGCCGCACAATCTTTCGGAAGTGATCGACGCGACTTGCGCTTTGATCGATGATCCCGATATTGATATTCTCGACTTGATGAAATACGTTCCCGCCCCCGATTTTCCGACGGGAGCGCTGATTCTCGGCGGTCAGGACGTTCGAAACGCCTATTTGACCGGTCGCGGCAGCTGTATTTTGAGAGCGAAGACCGAGATCGAAGAGTATAACAACGGAACGAGGAGCCGCATCGCGGTCACCGAGATCCCCTATCAGGTCAATAAGGCAAAGCTCATCAAAACCATTGCCGACCTCGTAAAGGATAAAAAGATCGATGGTATCGCCGATATTCGCGACGAGTCCGACCGCGTGGGAATGCGCTTCGTGATCGATATCAAGCGCGACGCGAACGCGCAAGTCGTTCTCAATATGCTCTTTAAGCATACCGAGCTGCAAAAGTCCATCAGTATGATCTTCCTCGCGCTGGACGACGGTACGCCCAAGATCATGAATTTGAAAGAGATCCTGACCGCTTACGTAAAGCACCAGCAGGACGTTGTGGACAGGCGTACGAAGTTCGATCTGCAAAAGGCGGAAGATAAGAACCATATTTTGTCCGGTCTCGTTATCGCGCTGCAAAATATAGACGAAGTTATCGCCATCATTCGCGCCGCGAAAGACAGGCAGGAAGCGCAAGGCAAGCTGATGGAAGCCTTCTCCCTTTCCGAGAAGCAGGCGAACGCGATCCTCGATATCCGCCTTCACAGGCTTACTTCGATGGAAACGGGCAGCTTGATCGCGGAAATGGAAGAGACCGAAAAGAATATCGCGTACTACCGTTCCATTTTGGCGGATCCCGCTCTCCGCAATTCGATCATCAAAGACGAAATGCTCGAAATCAAGAACAAGTTCGGAACGGAGAGAAAGAGCGAGATCACCTATGCGTACAGCGGGCTCAATATCGCGGATATGATCGCGAGAGAGGACGTCGTTATCTCCAAAACGCATTTCGGTTACGTTAAGCGCGTTCCTTTGAAGGAATATCGCTCCCAACATAGGGGCGGCGTGGGCGTGACCGCGCATAAACCCAAGGACGAAGATTTCGTAACGGATATTTTTACCTGCTGCACGCACGACGATCTTTTCTTCTTTACCAATTACGGCAAAGCGTACGTCATTAAGGCTTACGAAGTTCCCGAAGCGGCGCGTACGGCGAGAGGCAGGGCGATCGTAAACCTTTTGCAGCTCTCCGAAGGCGAAAAGATAACGACCGTTCTTCCCGTTACGGAAGAGCAGGGGAGAAGCGGAAACCTCGTTCTTGCCACGAGAATGGGCAAGATCAAGCGTACGGCCCTTTCCGAGTATGAAAACGTCAGGCGCGGCGGTAAGATCGCGATCGGGCTTATGGACGGCGACGAGCTGATAAGCGCCCGCTTAACGATGGGCGGCGAGGAATTGATCATGGCGTCCTCGCTCGGAAAATGTATTCGCTTTAAGGAAGAAGACGTCAGAATTATGGGCAGGACCGCGGGTGGCGTTCGCTCGATGAAGATCGGAGAAGACGACTATATCGTGGATATGGAAGTCATTCGCGAAGGAGACGAAGTTTTGACCATAACCGAAAACGGATACGGAAAGCGTACGGACGTGGACGAATATCGCGTTCAAGGTCGCGCGGGATCGGGTATCAAAGCCGGAACGTTTAACGAAAAGACCGGTAGGATCGCCGCTCTCAAAACCTGCAAGCCCGACGGCGATATTATGCTGATCACGGAAAGCGGCGTTATCATTCGCACGCACATAGACGAGATCAGCAAACTCGGCCGCGCGGCGCAGGGCGTTAAGATCATGAGCGCGGGCAAGCTGAACAGCAAAGTCGTCAGCGTGGCTTTGACCGAGCGCTACGAAGAGGATGAGTTCATAGAAGAGACCGCTTCGGAAGGCGCGGCGCAGCCCGAAGAAGAAAAGGAGACCGACGCCGAATAACAACGGATCAAAAAAAAGGACCCTCGTTTTCCCAAAAATCGGGAAGCGAGGGTTTTTTTATAAAAGAAAGGAAAAAGAGGATCGCTTTATTTCGTTTCGCCGCGGAGCGCTCTCTCAACGTTTATAAAATAGGTTTGCCCTTTATAATCGATCGAGATCTCATTCGAAAGATAATCGGCGTGTACGTAAGGGCTGTCGTATCGGGAAAAGAGGGCGTTTTGTTTTGCGGAATCAACGAAGAAATCGCCCGAATAGGAGAGGGAATAGTCTTTCCCGTTCGAACGGTAAGACAGCTTGTTTTCGGAAAGAGAGAAGGCATTGGATTCGATCCTTGCCATAAAATTGCCGATACTCCCTTCTTTTTGCAGAGTCGAAACCTCGTAGCAGGTCGCTTGATAGCGCCCGTTTTGCACGAGCTCGTAGCGCTTGCTTTCGTCCGTCAGAACGCCGGGAGCCGCGTCGGAAACGGCGGGATCGAAGGCTTTGTATTCGAACGCGCTCGAACCGATGATCGCGAAGAGAACGTTTCCTTTTCTCGCGAACGCGTAATTGCCCTTTACGATAACCTCGTCTAACAGTTCCTCGGGCAGGAACGTATGGGTGAAGGAAAGCATTTTATAGGGAGAGAGGGCAACGGAGCGGGGGATCTTGTGGATCAAGAGAGAAACGTTTTCGTGTTGCGCGCTTTGCGGCGCCACGCCGAACCCCGCCCAATAGCCGGGAGCCGCGTCGTATTCGCGCCGATTCGTAAGAGGATGCGTCGTATAAACCGTTACGCCGCCCGGGAGCGTGAGCGCCATCGTCGTTTGCTGTGCGCCCGATTGTCCCGTTTTATAGTCAAAGAGGGTCGAAAGCTTATAATCTTGCGTTTTATAGATATAAACGTTCGCGCGGTCGAGAGACATTCCGTTCGTATATATGTTAAAAGAAGAGGATAGGCGCGGGAGAAGCCCGAGGTCGCGAAGCAAGCTCAGATTGCAGAACTTGAAGGTGGAGAGAAAATCGTTCGACCATAGGGAATGATCGGAAACGAAGCGCAGGGTGTTCAGAATAACGGCGGGGTTGGTCAGCGCGCCGCTTCCGAGCTGGAACATGATCTGCTTGTCCGATTGCCCGAGAAGCCCTTCTTTTTCATACTCTTCGGTATTTACGCCGAAAGAGGTTTTGATCACTTGCGTTTCGCTGCTTTCTCCGATTTTTTGAATCACGTCGGGTACTTCGTACAGAGGAAGTCCGTTTTCGTCCGTTGCGTTTACCAGTTTGATGAAGAAATCGGCTTGATGCTCGCCGCAATCGTATTTCCCGCCGAAGGATAAAGAATCGTTCCAAATCGCGTCGATGATGCGATCGGAATTGTTTTCTTCGATGGCGGTATTCATATTGTTTCGCCCATACGCGCGACCTTGCGGGCCGATGATCGTACCGCAGGAATAAGAAAGCGCATAATCGAGGCAAAGAATATCGAGAACGGCGGCGGCTTTTTCCATCAAAAGGGTATCGGCTCTGTCTCCGTAAAGCATAAGAAGGGAAAGCTCTCCGAAATCGATGGGCAAATAATTATGCGAATAAAATTCGGAAAACCCGTATTTCCCGCGCAGATCAAGCCAAGTTAAAATGCGATCCCGCGCTTCTTCCGCCTTTTCGCTTCCCGTTTTTCCGTCGTTCGAAAAGCGTTTGTCCGCGTAGCGCCTGCCGATCAAATAGGCGAGGGTAAAATAGGCGATTTGGTGGTTTTCCGAATAATAACAGGCGCTGTCGTCCCCCTTTTCCGTGATCCAAAATTTCATATTGAGGAAGGTGTCGTCCAGCTTTTTCCGAACCTTGCCCGAAGGGGAGATCTCGTCCAAAACGTCGTCCGCCGCTTGGATAAAGAGATATAGGCGCGCCGCTTTGAAATCCATTTTGTCGTAGCGGGCGTTTACCCAATCGCAATACGGGCGGATCGCGTCAAGGAGCATATCCTCCGTCAGATCTGACGAGGTATAAGAAAAGGCGGGATTGCTTTCGCCTCGGTGTTCGAGCGCCCAAGTTACTTCGGAGATCTTGTAATCGCTTTGGAAATACGCGGCCTCGTCCTTCGGGCGGCGCAAAGCGGTTTTTACGCTCAAAAGGAAGAAAAGGTCGCCGAGAAGAACGGAAAGGATCGCCGCGATCAAAAAAAGCGCGATGATCTTAGCGGCGGTTTTGGCAAGAGGGGTTTGCGGGTCGAGAGAAGGGGCGGCGCGCTTCATTTTTTCGAAGTGATAGAAAACTCGTCCGCTTTTTCTTTCTCGATCGCGGCGAACACGAATGCCGCAACGCCGTAATTCCAGTTATTTCCCCTCGGCAAGAATTTGTACCAAAGGTAGGGAATATGCGCCATCGGAACGGTCGGTCTCGATATTTCTGGCATAAATACGCCGCCGTCTTTATAGTACACGCGATCGCTCACGGCGCGATAGGCTTTTTCCGCTTGAGGGCGATACTCTTCGTCGGAAAGAAGCCCGAGGCGAATGCCCGCGAAAAGTCCGCAGGCAACGAGCGCGGTCGCGGAAAGCTCGCGATAGGTGCGCTTGGGTTTATTCAAAACGGTGGAGAAGGAGCCGTCCGCGCGCTGATAGCGCAGGATCCCGTCTATATTCTTTCGGAAAATTTCAGCGATCTCGTCATAATGCGGATTTTCTTTCCCGATCCGTTCGAGGATCATCGGCAGCGCCGTTGCGACCCAGCCGTTTCCTCTGCCCCAAAAGATTTTCCTATAAGGATAGTGCCTTTGCTCGTTTACGCGATACGAGTGATAAAAAAGCCCGCTTTCTTCGTCCATTAAACAATCCGCAAAGGTTTTCGGCAGGCGAGCGGCGTAATCGAGAAGGGCGAGATCCCCTTGCTCTTTTCCGTAGCGCGCGGGGAACACGCTGAACATCATCAAACTATCCACCCAAACGGAAGGGGGATAATCCTTCGCGTCTTTCGAAAAACCGAAATGGTTGGGGATCTCGTCGTTTAAGATCTTCGGAACGGTTCGAATGTATTCGAGGGAAAGATCGGTCAGCTTTTTATAAGA
Organism: Christensenella sp. UBA4247; assembly: GCA_002395405.1. GTDB lineage: Bacteria > Bacillota > Clostridia > Christensenellales > CAG-1252 > CAG-1252. The sequence goes on along the minus strand of DGWX01000012.1, from coordinate 712 downwards.
TTCGTTCCCCGTTTTCTTATAGGCGTAATAGGTCGCGAGCGCGGGCGCGGCGGTATCGGACGCGTCCACGACGGGCTCGGAGCGAACGAATTTATCGCAATATCCTTTGATAAAGGGGAAATAACGATCTTCTTTTATAAAATCGTCCAGCTCGGCGAGCGCGTAACAAAAAAGCGCTTCGCCCCATCCCCATCTGAGAGATTCGGGGCGCCACGCTTGTGTCAAATAGTCGCAGAGATCGGTTACTTTCTTGAAATCTTTATCCATACTTTCTCCGAACGAAAACGGAAGGAGATGAAATTATCGCCTCTTTCCCCGATATTAGGGGATCGCCGATCGGCAGCGAAGCTCTTTCCGCGTGCGAGTATATATATAATGCAATGTTAAAATTATAGCATATACCGGCATGGAAAGCAATAGCCGCCCGAGAAAAGGAGGAGGGAAAACCGCGTTATAAAAAGAGAGGGAATTTCGAGCAAAAAAGAGGAAGAACGGGGGAAGAGGCGATCAAAAACCCGCAATAAAAGGCAAAGAAAGGTCGGAAAGAACGCGTTTTTTTATAAAAAAGAAAAAAACTGAAAAATTTTTTGAAAAACGCAAATTTTTTGAAAAAAACATATTGACAGGTTTTTTACAATATGTTAATATAATTAGGCTATCTCGAAATCGAGGTGGCAATCGTAGCTTGAAAACAGAATAGATTAAGCAAAAA
>DGWX01000035.1 GCA_002395405.1 Christensenella sp. UBA4247 | reverse complement strand
CTTCCCAGGTCATAAATCCGATCAAAATGTTGCGGCCGAGCGCAAGTTCGCCGTTTTGCGTTGCGGGGCCGTCCGCAAGTACTTCGCCTTTCTTAACGAACTGTCCGACCTTAACGACGGGCTTTTGGTTGATACAAGTTTCGTGGTTCGAGCGTTGGAACTTCAAGAGTTCGTACGTCTTGACTTCGTCGTCTCCTCTGACGGTGATCTCGTCTCCGGTGACGGAGGTTACGACGCCGTCGAATTCGGACAGGACGACGATGCCGCTGTCGTGCGCGATCTTATATTCGATACCCGTTCCGACGATCGGAGCTTCGGGGCGAATAAGAGGAACCGCCTGACGCTGCATGTTCGAGCCCATGAGGGCGCGGTTGGTATCGTCGTTCTCGAGGAAGGGGATCAAGGACGCCGCAACCGAAACGAGCTGCTTCGGCGACGTGTCGAGGAAATCCACCTTGGACGCTTCCACGTTGCGGATCTCTTCGCAAATACGGCAGGAAACGACGGGGTTTTTCAGCCTTCCGTCTTCCCCGATGGGTTCGGTGGCTTGTCCGATGATGTATTTATCTTCTTCATCCGCCGTCATATAAACGATCTCGTCCGTTACGACGCCGGTCGCTTTGTCGATCTTTCTGTACGGAGTTTCGATAAATCCGTACTCGTTTACTCTCGCGTAAGTGGAAAGCGAGGAGATAAGACCGATGTTCTGACCTTCGGGGGTTTCTACCGGGCAGAGACGGCCGTAGTGGGAGTGGTGAACGTCACGGACTTCCATACCCGCTCTTTCGCGGTTCAAGCCGCCGGGACCGAGGGCGGAGAGCTTACGCTTGTGCGTCAGTTCGGCGATCGGGTTCTCCTGATCCATAAACTGCGACAACTGCGCGCTGTTAAAGAATTCTTTGATCTTCGCGGTAACGGGCTTTACGTTGATGAATTTCTTGATCTCCGCTTCGTCCGCGTTCGTCGTGTTCATCTTTTCGATGATTTGGCGCTCCATATTTTGGAAGCCCTTGCGCATTTCGTGCTGCAAAAGTTCGCCGACCGCACGGACGCGCCTGTTCGCAAGGTGGTCGATGTTGTCGTACGTTCCGACGCCGTGAGGAATGTTCAGGTTGTAGTTTACGATGGCGATGATATCGTCCATGCGGATCTGACGGGAAACCAGCCTGTCCGCGTTCGCTCTGACGGCTTCTTCCTTTTCTTCCTTCGTTTCGAGACCTTCCCAAATCTCCATAAGGGTCGGATAGTGGACGTGTTCCAAAATGCCGAGTTCCTTGGGATCTTTGTCGATAAAGGCGGCAAGGTTTACCGTGTTGTTACCGATGACCTTGACTTTCGATCCGTCCTGCCCGACGACGTACGCGTGATTTACGCCGGCGTTTTGGATCTCCCAAGCCTTTTCGAGGTCTAAGGACGTTCCCTTCGCGGCGAGGATCTCGCCGAATTCGTCCGTAATATCTTCCGCAAGTTCTTTCTCCGCAATGCGGTTCGCGAGAGAAAGTTTCTTGTTATACTTGTTTCTGCCTACGCGCGACAGGTCGTAACGCTTCTTATCGAAGAAGATGCCGGGGATATTCGCTTCCACGCCTTCCGTCGTAATGATCTCGCCGTTCTTGATGGTTTTATAAAGCTCGGTCTTCGCGCCGAACAAGGTGCGCTCTTGATCCTTATCTTTTTCCATCGTGCGCTTCATGATCTCGTCGTCTTCGCCGAAACATCTGAGCAAAGCGTCGTCGTCCGTCAGTTCGAGCGCGCGGAGCATCAAAGAAGCCGTTACTTTCTTTTTGCGGTCCACCTTAACGTACAAAACGCCGGTGGAATCCTGCTCGAATTCCATCCAAGCGCCGTTCTTGGGGATCACGGTGCATTTATAGGTGGTTTCGCCGTCTTTATCCGTTTCCTTCTCGAAATACACGCCCGGGCTTCTGACAAGCTGCGAAACGATAACGCGCTCCGCTCCGTTGATAACGAAGGAACCCGTTTCGGTCATAAGAGGAATATCGCCCATAAAGATCTCGTCTTCTTTGATGAGGTCTCCTTTTTCGCGAATGGTCAGGCGCACTTTTACGCGAAGGGGCGCGTTATAGGTAACGAGGTTCTCGCTCTTACACGCTCTCGCGGAGAAATGCGGCTCTTCCACTCTGTACTCGCCGAATTCCAAAATGAAACGCTCGGCGCCGTTCGTCGCTTTTTGGACGATCGGGGAGAACTCGTCGAAAATTTCGCGAAGTCCTTCTTCCAAAAACTTCTTATACGAACTCTTTTGCAGCTCGATAAGATAGGGGAGATCGAGGACCTCCTTGGTTTTTGAGAAGCTCATTCTTTCCACGTTGCCGTATTTTACCTTGTGAACAGACATTGAAAAAACACTCCTTAAATATTTGAACGCCATCGCTCGGCACCCTTTTTCCCTCTTCACCTACGGTGAGAATTTTTTTTGAAGAAAATCGGACACTTCCGCATAATAACGCAATTTACAATGATAATCGGCGTCTGTCAATAAGTCAAGCGATTTTTCAAAACTTTATAAAAAAACGTTCGAAATCCCCGAAATTCGGGCTGTTTTTCGAACGTAGTTTCACGCGTAAATGATTAATTTTTCTTAATTTTCCCCGTCGAGATCGGGATTTTCGAGCAAAACGTTCGATGGAGCGCGTTTTTTACTCTCCCTTTTTCGCTTGAAAAAAGAAGTTAGGATCGCGGCGCATTCTTTTTCGAGAACGCCGCCCTCGGAGAGAACGCGATGATTCAGCGGATAATCGTAAGAGAGGTTTGCAAGCGAGCCCACGAAGCCGAAGCGGGAGTCTTTCGCGCCGAACACGATCTTTTTCAGGCGCGCATTTACGGCGGCGCCGGCACACATCGCGCAAGGTTCGAGCGTTACGTACAACACGCAGTCTTCGAGCCACCATTGCCCGAGCTTTGCGGACGCCTTTTCCATGGCGCAGATCTCGGCGTGGCGAACGGCGGATTGTCTTTTTTCCTTTTCGTTATGCGCCCGCGCGACAACCTCTCCGTTCTTTACGATCACGGCGCCCACGGGAACTTCGTCTTTCTCGGCGGCTTTTTCGGCTTCTCGCAGGGCGAGGCGCATAAAATATTCGTCCCCTCTTTCTTTCTTCATCTTACGATCCCCCACACGATGAGCGCAAGAAGAAGCGCCGTTTCCGCAATGATGACGGAAAGCAGGAAAGCGTTATCCTTCAAAGTGGCTTTTCCGTCTTTTTTATACGCGTCCGTCACGATCACGCCGAAGAGTTTTTTCTCCGAAACGGGTTTTTCCGTTTTTCTCGCGAGATACTGCAATACTTTGATAACGGCGTACACCGAAAGGATCATAACCGCCACCGTCAAAAAGAAAAACAAAAGGTTGGAAGAGGCGGTCAATTTTTCGTAAAAAACGCCGAGCGCATTCTTTGTTTGCGAAGAGTATTCGAGAGTCGTCGCCACGAAATTGTTTGCGAAATGGGCGCACATCGCGGGGATCATACTCTTTGTTTTCGTAACGGACAAGCCGAAGACCAAACCGCCGAAAAAAGCGTAGATCATTTGCAGGGGATTTTCGTGCATCAAACCGAAACAAAGCGCGGACAACAGAACGGCGGACAGCTCCGAACCTCTGTTTTCGAGCCCGGAAAGCAAAAGCCCTCTGTGACTGAATTCTTCAAAAACGGCGGGGAGAAGCGCCGTTATAACGACGAAGAGAAGATAATCCCCGAAACCGGCATATACCGTTCCGACGTACGCCGCCCTTTTATATCCGATTATATTGAGGAAGATATTGGTCGCCGCGTTGAACACCATCGTAAACGGCGTAATCAGGAGCATCAAAGCAAAGCTCGCGAGAAGACAGCTTTTCCAATCGATCGGCTTTGCGTAACGCATATAGGAAAACACGTCCCGGATCCTCTCCCCTCTTCTCAAAACGAGAAGGACGGAAAGCGGGATCACCCCCATACAGAGGATCTGCGAAAGGAGGGTATAGACGATTTCTCTATGGTAATCCGAAAGAGTAGAAAACGGCTTTACGTAAAATAGGATCTGCAAGATCATAAGCGACAGCATGGCCGCCGCGTAAGCCGCCGTATGTTTTTGCCGAAGAGTCATTTCGCCACCTCCGAAAAAATGCCTGCCGCGAGAACAACGAGGAGCAGCGAAATGAGCGCCGCGTGATAGATCGCGTCCATCGAAAAGCGCTCGGGATATTTTTCTTCCCCGTCCTCAGGAAGCGCGCTCTTTTCCTTATCTTTTACGGGCAAAACGGCAAGATAGGAGAGAAAGGCGTTTATTTTGTTTTGCGAAAAGGTCGGATCGAATTCGAAAGCGCCCTCTTTCTCCCGATCCTTTTTCAAAACGACCGTATAAAGGAAAAGGAGAAGGAACAAAACAGCCCAACTACCCACGATACAAAGGATAAACGCGGAACGCGAAAGCGCGCCTGCAAAAGACGCGGTAAAATACGAATAGAACTTTTCCCCGACGCTGCCTTTCAGGTATAGATAATCAAGGAGAAGCGCCGCGCCGTTATTCACGAAGTGGATCAAAGCGGACGAAAGGATCGTTCGAAGCGTCAGCGCAAGATACGCCATAACGACGCCGAGTAAAAATTGATGAACGAGCTGAACGGCGTTTCCGTGAAACAGCGCGAAGATCGCCGCCGAATATAAAACGGCAAACAACGGAGATTTTTCCTTCGCCCCCGAGAGCAACGCGCCGCGGAGCAAGGTTTCTTCTCCGATCGCGGGAAGGATAGAGAGCGCAAGAAAAGCGAGCGCAAACAAGCCGGGCGAGGAAAAAGAAACGTGATAATCGGGAGAATAAGAATACCCGAATTTTTGAAGCAAAGAAGAGAAAAGCCCGGCAAGAGGGGCGAACGCGGCAATCGAAAAAAGCGCGATCAAAAAAAGCAAAGGCAGATATTTGAGCTTAAATCCCCGTTTGATCCCCGTCATTTCGATAAACGAGACTTTCTTTCGACGGGCAAAGAACAGGACCGTCCCGAAAAAGATCGCTTGGTTCATAACGACGGCGATCCAAGTAAACGCGCCGTCGGATAAAGGCAAAAGAGAAAGTACTACCTGAAAGAGGATCTCCGCGACAAGAGCCGCGAGAACGACGACGCCGCTCTCCCCGAAACCGAATCCGCTTTTCTTTTCGAACCCTTCTTTTTTCATATCGCTCCGTAATTAAAAAAGTGAAACCTTTACTCCGCCCTCTCGATCACGCCGCCGCCGAGACAGACGTTTCCTTGATACAAAACGGCGTATTGCCCTTCCTGCACCGCGCGCTGGGGCTTTTCAAAACGGACCTTTACCCGATTTCCCGAAACGGTCGCCACTGCGTTTTGCAACGGTTGGCGATGACGAATACGCGCCGTAACGGGAGAATCTCCTTCCGGCAGGCGCTTAGAAATAAAATGAAAATCGTCCACTTCCAAAGAAGAGGAGAACAAAAGTTCCGTTTCACCCTGCGTTACGATCAGGCGATTGTTTTGAACGTCCTTCCCAACCACGAAATAGGGTTCTCCTGTCCCGCCTCCCCCGACTCCGAGGCCCTTCCTTTGACCTTTCGTATAATAAAACACGCCCTGGTGTTCCCCTACGACCACGCCGTCCGTAGTAACGATCTCGCCTTTTTTCATCGGAATGTAATTCGATAGGAATTGCCTGAAATTGCGCTCGCCGATAAAGCAGATCCCCGTGCTGTCCTTTTTCTCCCAAACGGGAATGCCCGCTTGTTTCGCGATCTCTCGCACCTCGCCTTTTTTCAAAGAGCCGAGGGGAAAGAGAGCGGTGGAAAGTTGCTCTTCGGTGATTTGATTCAAAAAGTAGGTTTGATCTTTGTTTTCGTCCGCCGAGCGCAGGAGCAAATGGCGCTCCCCGTGTAAAACGCTCGCGTAATGCCCGGTCGCAACGAAATCCGCGCCGGCGGCTTTCGCAAAAGAAGAGAATGCGTCGAACTTGATCTCGCGGTTGCATAAAACGTCCGGATTCGGCGTTCTTCCCTTTTCGTACTCGGACAAAAAGACCGAGAAAACGCGGTCCAAATAACGCTTGGAAAAGTCTTCGGAATAATAGGGGATCCCGATCGCGTCCGCGATGCGCCTGACGTCGGTAAAATCATCGTCCGCCGTACATCTGCCGCACTCGTCTTCCTCCCTCCAATTCCGCATGAACAAACCGATAACGTCGTAGCCTTCTCTCTTCAAAAGAAGAGCGGCGACTGCACTGTCAACGCCGCCGCTGAGCCCGATGACGACTCTTTTCTTTTCCATTTCTTATTCCTTTGCGGCAAGCGCCTCTCTGTAAAGATTCCTCGTAAAGGGAACCTGCGAGATGGAAACGCCGCCCTTGCTGTCGAGCGTGATCAGCGTTCCGCCCCTCTGCTCGGTTTTATCGTATATATCCTGATGGGCAACGAGGGGAACGATCCCGTTCGCACTGTAATCGATGCTCATTCCGTAGGTCAGGCGGATCCCTTCGTAAGTAAAGGAATAGGTGTTGCGATGATCGTGTCCGCAGAAAACGTACTTAGTGGAGCCGAGCGCTTTGATCCTTTCGAATTCGTGTCCGCCGTCATAGTCCACGCCGTTCCATTCGCCGACGTAAGAAGCGCAAACTTCGCCCTCGTTATACACGCCGCCGTGATAGGTAATGGTTTCGCCGTCCACCGTCAAAGTGCGCTCTTTTCCGTCTACCTTAATGGTGTCGTGCCAATCTTCTCCGAGGTTTTCCAGCGCGGTTTGGAACTTAGTCAATACCGTTTCGTAAGCGGTAAAGGGAATATGCTGGAAAATGATGGAGGGAACCACGCTCTTTCCTTCCTTTTCCGATATATCTTTGATCGCCCTTTCGTACCAATCGAGTTGGTCGTCGTGTACGTATTCATACTTTCTTTGATCGCCTTCGAGATAGGAACCGCTGTCCAGCATAACAAGGGTATTATTGAGCGATCCGTCCTTATTGCGAACGTTTACGATATAGTTGCCGAGCCCCGTTATACCTTCGGGACCGTTTACATACAAGCAATTCTTGATATGGCTCGACATCAAATAATCGCCGAGCGCTTTTTTCGCCGCTTCGGCTTGGGTCTTTTTAGACGCCTTGCTTCCCGCAAGTTTCGCGCCGAGCGAACCTTCTTCGTCATGATTGCCGAAAACGAACAGCCAGGGAATATTAAAGCTATCAATATAATCCGCAACTTTTTTGAAAGCGGCGTAATTGTCGTTCGTTCGGGTAAAGACTTTGATCTGGTCGAGGGTAAAGGTGCTGTCGCCCGTCAAAATGATCATATCGGGCGCCGCGTCCTCAATGACCGAGCGCATCGCCGTCATCGCCCATTCGTCGCGAAGCGAATAATTAAGAGAAACGTCGCTGTCATTCGTAACGCTCGAATTGATAAAGTGCGTGTCCGTTAATTGCAGGATCTTAAAGGTTCCGCTATCCGACATCGTTACGACGTGCGACACGTACGAGCTTTCCTTTTCCTTACAGCCGACTCCGAGAGTAAAAACGATGGAGAGCAAAGCGACAACAGCTATAATTTTCAATAATACTTTCATTGTCCAGTCCTTTTTTAATATTTCGATTACCCAACCACGTGGCGAATCGCCTCGTCGAAAATCAACCACACTTCGTTTTCCGTATAAGACTCGTCCACAACGAAGCTATACCAATCTTTCGCCTTGTTTTTCGGGAAAGCGCTCTTCGTAACGGTGTTTCCGTGCGCTTCGCGCATCTTTTTCGCGAAGGCTTCGTCTTCTCTCGCCAGGATCAACACGTAACCCGCGTCGTCCTCATACACGTACGTAAAGCAGACGTTTCCGCTCTCCTTGACCGCGAAGTGATTGTCCGGCACGTACAGCTTTCCGTTATCCGTTCGCTTCTTACGCGCGAACACGGCTACCTTTTCTCCGTACGCTTCCGCGAGATGCTCGGCAATGAGCTTCTTCGTAACCGTTCCGACCGCGCCCGTTTCTTTCGCGGCGGCAAGGCTTTCTTTCAGTCCGATCTCTCGGATCTCTTCCTTGGTTTGTTCCTCTTCTTGCGCATCGTTCTCGAATTTCTTCTCTCCGATAATGAGGCGCGCCGCATCGTCTAACAGATCGTACACGTCGCTTTCCGTAAAGCTCTCGTCCACGACGACGCTGTACCAATCGTTCTCTTTGTTCTTGGGGAACGCGCTGTGATGGATCGCGGCTTTATGGTCTTTCTTGATCTCTTTCGCAAGGGTTTCTTTCGTTTTAACGAGGAGGGTGATCTTTCCGTCG
>DGWX01000030.1 GCA_002395405.1 Christensenella sp. UBA4247 | reverse complement strand
AGACGAGTTTGGAGCGGGAGACGGTGTGCCCGAATTCCTTCGGGGACCTTCGCTTCGCTTCGGTGCGGCCCCTGCGGGTCCAGAATGCTGACGCATTCGCTGCTATCGCAGCTGAATCCCGTCTCTTAATTCCAAAGAATTAAAGACGAGTTTGGAGCGGGAGACGGGATTCGGACCCGCGACATTTGCCTTGGCAAGGCAACGCTCTACCACTGAGCCACTCCCGCGTAATTGCTCTATTACTATACCAAATACAAACCCGTTTTGCAACCGTTTTTCGCAAAAAATTTTACTCAGCCGATAAAATATAGAAGGAATGCGGTTGATCGCCTTTATAGGTTATTACTTCAAGATCCGGGTAGTTATCGGAAAGCTTGGCGGCAAGCTCGTTCGCTTCTTCTTCGGAAACGCCCTCCCCCGAATATAAATTGAGAACGTCCATTTCGTCCATTCCCATCTTTTTAACGAGAGAATTTACAACTTCTCCTACGTCCGATCCCTTCGTTAATATCTTTTTATCCGAAAGACCGATCACGTCTCCTTTATTCAAAGACAAACCGTCCATCTTAGTCGTTCTGACGGCGGTCGTAACTTGCGCGCATTTAAGATCGGAGAATGCGTTTTTCATATTTTCCGCGTTCTCATCCAAGGATCCGTTCGGATCGAACGCGATCGCGGCGGCAATACCGGCCGCAACGTTTTTCGTGGGAAGAACGACGCATTTACGCGCCGTCAGTTCCATAGCTTTTTCGGCGGCGAGAATGATATTGCTGTTGTTCGGCAAAACGATAACGCTGTCCGCGTTTACGCGATTGATCGCGGAAACGATTTCGTTTACGCTCGGATTCATTGTTTGACCGCCTTCCACTATGACGTCCACAAGCAGTTCTTTGAACATTTTACGGAGCCCTTCGCCCGCGCAAACGCTGACCATTCCGATGGGCTTTTTGTTCTTTTCCATCTCCTCTTTGATCTTTCGGTTTTGCTCGAGCATATTCTCGATCTTGACCCGATCGAGCTCTCCGAGTTCGAGCGCATATTGCAAAGCCCTTCCGGGATTATTCGTATGAACGTGAACTTTAACGAGAGACAGATCGCCGATGCAGATCAAGCTGTTTCCGAGACGGGAAAGCTTGTCCCTCAACTTATCGATATCCGATTCCGTTGCACGAGGTCGGATATTTTTGACGAAAAATTCGGTACAATAGGCAAATTCGATATCGTCCAAATCATGTACGTCCGCGGCGAAACCCGCGTCGTTTTCTTCCGCACTGACTTTAACGGCGACTTTCGGGATCTCCTTTCCCTCGATCACGAAACTGAAACCTTCGAGAACGCGCATAAGCCCCATTCCGCCCGCGTCCACGACGCCGGCTTTTTTAAGAACGGGAAGCATATTGGGCGTTTCCGCCAAGATCGCATTCCCCTTTTCGATCAACTTTTGCATCATTGTCTCGAAGCAGGCGTTTCTTCCCGACGCCCCGTTTTCCGAAGCTTCCGCGACAACGCGGATCACGGTCAATATCGTGCCTTCCTTTGGCTTATTAACGGCGCTATATGCAACTTTCGCACCCGTTTGAAGCGCTTTGGAAAATTGTTTTACGGTCATTAGCCCTTCCGTACCGCCCGCAACGTCCGCAATACCTTTGAAGATTTGAGAAAGAATAACGCCGCTGTTACCTCGCGCTCCGCGCAAAGAACCGATCGACAATGCGGAAGCAAACTTCTCCCATGAAAGCTCATCTTCTTTGATCGCTTGGATCTCGCGAGCCGCGCTTGCGGCGGTAGCGCACATATTCGTTCCGGTATCTCCGTCAGGAACGGGAAAAACGTTATGCGCGTTGATCTCTTCCTCGTAAACCGCAAGGTTTTGGCAAGCTCCGACAAACATATCGCGAAGCATTTTAACGTCTATATTCTTTATCATATATTCTCCTAAACCTTTATGCCGACGACGTTTACGTTTACTTGCATAACGCGCATACCCGTAAACGACTCGACGGAATAGGTTACGACCGAGCGAAGAGATTCGGTAACCGCATCTACCAGCACGCCCTGCTTTAATATGACAAAAATGTCGATAAAGATTTTATTATCGACAGTCGTAACCCTGATCCCTTTGGTGTTTCCGTTTTGTTTGAATAGAGAAGCGAGAGAATCGGTAAACCTTCTGGAAACGAGCTCAACCACGCCATAGCACTCGGATGCCGCGCGGCACGCACACATTGCCACGGCTTCGTCCGACACGGTGATCTTCCCGTATTTATTGGAAGTCTTTACAGCCATAATTCTCTCCGTAAAAAATTCTAAATATATAATACAATTATTATTAACTTATTTGCAAGTAATTTTCAAAATTACTTAAAAACTGTTGCCAAGTGCAAAATTTCGTGCTATATTTATTAAGTCGCGTTTTGGGAAACCCCAATTTCGCATGAAAGAAGAATCGTTACGGGAGGTAATAGATATATGTCGAGGATTTGTAGTGTTTGTGGTAAAGGTAAAATGAGCGGCAATACGGTCAGCCACAGCAACCGCAAGGCCCCCACTCATTGGAACGCGAATATTCAAAAGGTTTCCGTTGTAAGTGAGAACGGGACCGTATCCAAAAAGTACGTCTGCACGAGATGTTTGAGAAACGGCGCCGTGCAAAGAAAGGCGAACTGATCTTTCCGGTTGTGTAGCAAAAATCCCCGAGTAATTCGGGGATTTTTTCTTTTTACCCTACTCTTTGCGAGCGTTTTTCTTTCCGCAAAAAAGCCTTAAAATCGCTTTTAAAAACGACGGTGGATTCACACAAACCATTTTCAAAGCCGCACCTCCTATCAAAAATTATGAATCAGCAGTGCGCTTCCCTCCTTTACGCTGATAAACAGAGCGTTTTCCGTACATTCGTTGGAAAGACCCAGCGTATCGCTTTTTGTGAGAACGGCACCGTCCGCAGGGTATTTAAGCCCTTTCGACTTAATTATATGCACGGTTTCGGAAAAAGGTACTATTGAAACGAAATCGCCCGGGGAAGCTTCGGTAAAAAAATTGCCGTCCACGTAAAAAACGTCGAACGAGTCGCCGCGAAGGACTGCGGTAGCGCCGAGATCTCGGGCAAGTTTCAGTAGATGTAAATTAAAGAGAGAGTGATCGGGCCTTCCGCCCCATCCGCCGTAAATATCGATACAATCGAATCCTCGCAGGATCGCCTGCCTGAGAGCGAGCTCTCCATCCGAAAAATCCTTTTCGGCCGGTACGGAAAACGTCGCGACCGTTTTCGGAGTAAAACCGAGACTGTCCATATCGCCTACGACAAGATCGGGCGCGATCTTATTTTCAAGCGCGCGCAGATACCCTTCGTCCGCCGCGATCACGAAATCGGCAGATAAATAGCGCCGAAACTTTTGCGATAAAACGATCGCGGCTTTTTTCATCCGCGCATAACCTTGATGGCCGCCGCCTTATCTTCGGCCTTAAACGTCGCGCTACCCGCCACGAGAACGGTTACGCCGAGATCGCGGAACTTCGCCGCATTTTGTTGTGTAACGCCGCCGTCCAATTCCAGAAGAATATTCCTGCCGGTTTTTTTGATCTCCTCGGAAAGCGTTTTAATATTTTCGTCCACACTCTCGATATAAGACTGTCCGCCGAAACCGGGGAAAACGCCCATCAAAACGATCATATCCACAAGGTCCATATGATCCCGAACGAGAGAAAAATCTTTATCGGGATTGATGACGAGACCGCATTTGACCCCTTTATTTTTGATTTTAAGAAGCGTTCCGCGCGGATCTTTCGACGCTTCCGGGTGGAAGGTTACGAAAGAAGCGCCGGCGTCGCAAAAGCGTTCGACGTACAGCTCCGGCTCAACGATCATAAGGTGAACGTCAAGCGGAAGTTTCGTGTAAGGACGGATCGCTTTGATCATCGGCATTCCGAAGGTTATATTCGGAACGAATCGCCCGTCCATAACGTCGCAGTGAACAAGATCCGCCCCCCACTTTTCCACGTTGGAAACGGTTTCGCCCATAGCGGCGAAATCCCCTGACAAAATCGACGGTGCTACCATTGCTTGTTTCATACCATTTCCCCCTGTTTTTCTATTTTTCTTGAACGTATTTTGCGCGTAGCTGTCCGCAAGCGCCTTCGATATCGGCGCCCATCGTTCGGCGAACGGTGGATTCCACGCCTCCCTTCGATAAAAGCGCGGAAAAGCGATAAGCGTCTTTTCGGCTCGTTCCGGACAAGCCTCTTTCCTTAACGTAATTTAACACGATCAAATTCACAATGCAAGGAAAACCCTTTAATTTCTCGGATAGTATCGCGGCGTCCTCTTCCGCGTCGTTTACGCCCTTGATCAAAGAATACTCGAACACGACTCTACGCTTCGTTTTTTCGAAATAACGCTTTGCCGCGCCGATCACGTCGTCCACTCCGTATTTTTTATTTACGGGCATAATGCGAGATCGAACTTCATCTCGCGACGCGTGCAAAGAAAAAGTCATCGTTACGGGTATATCTTCCTCCATAAATCGATCGAATGCGTCTATCAATCCGCAAGTGGAAAGAGAAACGTTTCGATAGCTGATATTCAGCCCTTTTTCTTCATTCAAAAGGCGCAGAAATCGAACGACGTTCTCGTAATTATCAAGCGGCTCGCCGCTTCCCATCAAGACCACGTTCGTTATCTTTCTGTTTTTGAGATCGCCGCCGTCGAATCTGTTGGCAAGGATCACCTGTCCGAGGATCTCTCCCGCTTCCAAATTGCGTTTCAGCCCGTTCAGTCCCGAAGCGCAAAACGCGCAGTTCATTCGGCAACCGACTTGCGTGGAAACGCATAAAGTGTTTCCGTATTTATAGCGCATCAAAACGCCTTCGATCATATCGCCGTCCGAAAGAGAAAACAGAAACTTTACCGTTCCGTCGATCGCGGAATCGAAATGCTTATAGATTTTCATTCCCGTTGCAACGTATCCGTCCCGCACGAGCTTCTCCTTCAACGCGGCGCCGACGTTCGAGATCTCTTCGATTTCTTTTCCCTGCCGAACGGCAAGATAGAGCTGTTCCGCGCGGAAGGCTTTTTCCCCGTACGAAAGCATCAGTTCTCTCGTTTCGTCTAACGTCAAAGAAGACAGCAGTTTCATTTTCTCTCCATTACGGCAAAGTAATACCCTTCGCCGCCTTTATCATTCGTTTCGGTATATTTTTCACGAAGCAACGCAAAATCCTTTCGTTCGGATAAAAAGCGCGCAACGTTTTCGCCGTCTTCGGACGGCAGATCGGAACAAGTGGAGTAGATCATTTTCCCTCCCTTTTTTACATAGCGCGAAACGTTCGAAAGCAATTGACGCTGAATCGCGATCAATTCGTCTATATCTTTCGGCGTACGATTTAACACAACGTCGGGATTGGACGCGACCGTTCCGAGACCCGAGCAAGGCGCGTCTAACAAAACAAGACCGAATTTTTCTTCGTAGTCCGGAATAAAAACGCAGGAATCCATCGTTTCCGCTCGTAGATTCGTTACCTTCATTCTTTCCGCATACTTTCGTATGAGCTCTGCCCGATGCGGATATTTGTCGCAAGCGATAACGATTCCTTTACTGCGCTCTGCGATATAAACGCTTTTCCCGCCGGGTGCGGCGCAAGCGTCAAGAACGTCGCCCTCAAAAGGAAAAGCGGCTTCCGCGATCTCCGCGCTTCCGAGAGACATAACGGTTGCGTTTCCGCTTGAAAACAGGGAAGACAGTTTCCCGACTTCCGAAACGAGCGCGCCCGCTTCCGTTTCCTCAAAAGCGATCCCGTTATCCGATAAAAACGTGATCAAGTTCTTTTTGCCGAAAGAAAAAGAAGCGCGAACATGCGTTCGATCGGTCCCTTTTTTCAATAGGATCTCGGCGGCTTTTTCTTCTCCGAGTTCCTGAACGTATCGTTTTACGATCGGAAGGGATCGATTGCTATCGACGGACAATCTTTCGAGCGAGTCACTCGGATAAAGCTCCTTCCCTTCTTTTGCGTATCTTCTCAAAACTGCGTTAATAAATCCGGAAACGCCGCTTTTTCCAACCGCCCTTGCCGTCTTTACGATCTCATCCACCGCGGCAAAATCGGGAATATCGTCCATATATCGAATCGCAAACATCCCCATCTTGATCAAAACGGAAACGGAAGGCTTCGGCATTTTCTCAACCATTCGCGATAGTTGGTATTCAAACAGAAAATTGTGTTCGATTACGCCGTACGTCAGACGCAACGCGCCTTTGGATAAAGAAAGAGCGGCTCCTTGCTTTTTGATCGCCTCGCTGACGAAACTCTTTCGAATATAGACGTCCGATAAGGCGTAATAAGCTTCCGTAATGCCTCTCATTCGATCTCCTTATTCAACAGATCGGAATGACCGAGAAGAAAGTCTTTTCCAAGCGTTCGTTTCTTCCCTTCCAGCTGAATTTCCGTTAGACGGATCGCTCCGTCCGCAAGATTCAAGCAAGGGAACCCTTGATCCGAATGAAACGTCCCGGGCGCTCCCTTCGCCTCTGTTTGAGCCGCCGAAAAAACTTTGAGCCTCTCCCCTTCTACGAAAAAAAACGCGACGGGCCACGGGTTCATGGCGCGCACTTTACGAATCGCGCTTTCCGCGCTTTCCGTTTTTCGGATTTCACCGTCCGATTTCGCGATCATCTTGCAAAAAGTAGCTTGCGATTCGTCTTGCGGAGTAAATACCGCCTTTCCTTTCTCCACAAGATCGACCGCTTCCACGAGCGCCGCCGCCCCGAGTTCCGCGATCTTATCGAACAAAACGCCGGCTGTATCGCTCGGCAAGATCGGCAATTCCTTTTTTAAGAGAATATCGCCGCTATCCACTTTCAGCGCCGTTCTCATGATCGTAACGCCGGTTTTCGTATCTCCGTTCAAAAGGCACGATTGGATCGGACTCGCGCCTCGATACTTCGGCAGCAGGGATCCGTGTACGTTTAACGTTCCGAAAGGCGGAATATCGAGCAGTTCCTGCGAAATGATCTGACCGAATGCCGCCGTTACCATCATATCGGGCGAAAGGCGCTTTACGAGATCCACCCCTTCCTTCTTAAAACTTGCGAATTGATAAACGGGCAATCCGAGTTTTTCCGCTTCCGTTTTAACGGGCGGAGGAGTCAAAACGCGGCGATTCCCCTCTTTATCGGGTTGGGTTATGACCGCAAGAACTTCGTGCTTCGACCGAACGAGCGCGCGCAAGGTCGGCAATGCGAAATCGGGCGTTCCCAAAAATAAGATCCTCATATTCTCTCCCTATTTCGAAGGTTTGACTTCTTTATCATAAAAGAGGATCCCGCTGAGATGATCGATCTCGTGAGAGGCGACAACGGCGTTAAAGTCGCTGAGCGTTCTCGTAAGGACTTCGCCGTTTCTGTTTTGATAGCGAACTTTTATGGTTTTGGGTCGCAAAACGTCGCACCTTTTTCCGGGAACGGACAAGCAGCCTTCCGGCCCCGTCTGTTTCCCGCTTTTTTGCAAGATCTCGGGATTGATCATTTCCAATATCTCGCTCTCCTCCGGGTTCTCGGTTTCCAATTCGCAAATAACCGCTTGACGCAAGATCCCGACCTGCGGTGCGGCGATTCCGACTCCGTCGGCGGCACGCATCGTTTCGAGCATATCGTCGAGCAAAGCGAAAAGCTTTCCGTCAAACCGATCCACGGGTCTTGATTTTTTTCTGAGTAACGGTTCTCCGTCTTTTACGATATCTCTGATCGCCATATCTTTCTCCTTTAATTCATGTTTTGCGGGTTGATCTCAACGAACACCTGCGCGCCTTTCTTATCTTCCGCATTTACGATCTCATAAATCTTTTGCAAGGTCGCATCTTCTCTTTGGCGAGTCAACCGCATTAAAATCTGATAGCGGAATTTATTTTCAATACGTTTTACGGGAGATTTCATTCCCGCCACTTGAACGAAGTCCTTTTCGTTCGCTTTTTGATAATCTCTGATCTTGAACAAGATCTTTTTCGTCAGTTCGAGAGCGCGTTCCTCATCTTCGCTGACGACGAGAACGCGAACGATCTTCGTAAAGGGAGGAAAGTTCGTTACTTCCCGAACGTTGATCTCTTTTCTGTAAAAAGAAGGATAGTCGTTATCTTTGGAAAAAGCAAACACGTAATGCCTCGGCGAATAGGTTTGCAATATAACGAGACCGTCTTTATCCGCCCTTCCCGCTCGCCCGCTCATTTGCGTTACGAGTTGAAACGTTCTCTCCGCGCTATGATAATCTTCGTAATATAAGCTCATATCCGCGTCCAAGATCCCAACGAGGGTTACGTTCGGAAAATCATGTCCTTTTACGATCATTTGCGTTCCGACGAGGATATCCGCTTCTCCCATTCGGAAAGCGGAAAGGATCTCGTCATAACTGCCCTTTCTCCGCGTAGTGTCTTTATCCATTCGCAGGATGCGAACGCCCGGAAATTTCTTTTCGAGAACTTCCTGTACCTTTTCCGTTCCCACTCTCCCGAGCCTCATATCGCTCTCACCGCAAGCGGGACAACGATCGGGAACGACGTACGGTTTTCCGCAATAGTGGCACTTTAAGAGATTATCCGATTTATGCCAGGTCAAAGAAACGTCGCAATCTTCGCATTTCATCACTTTCCCGCATTTTTTGCAGATCATAAAGGAAGCGAACCCGCGCCGATTGATAAAGATCATACTTTGATTTTTTTCTTTCAGCGTTCTCCCGATCTCTTCTTCGAGGCGAGCAGACAGGATTCCGTTATTTCCGCTTCGGATCTCGGCGCACATATCTACGATCTCCACCGTCGGCATTTTTTTACTTTGCACTCGATTTCGCAACGGGATCAATCCGATCTCACCTTCGATCGCTCTTTTATACGTTTCGAGAGAAGGAGTAGCGCTTCCGAGAACGAGTTTTGCGCCGTTAAACGCGCGGCGGAAGGCAGCGACTTCATGCGTTACATAACGGGGATTGTTTTCACTGACGTAACTGCCGTCGTGTTCCTCGTCTATAATAATGATCCCGATGTTTTTCAAAGGCGCGAAAACGGCAGAACGCGCGCCGACGGCGATCACGGCGTCTCCCCGAAGCAAGCGAAGCCATTCGTCGTAACGTTCTCCGTCCGAAAGCCCGCTATGCAAAACCGCGACTTTGTCACCGAATCGCGCGCGGAATCGCCCCATCATTTGCGGCGTTAAGGATATTTCGGGAACGAGCATGATCGCCGTTTTCCCCGCCGCAATGACCTCGCCGATGCAGGATAGATAGATCTCCGTTTTCCCGCTTCCCGTAACTCCGAATAAAAGATTTTCGCTTTTCTCGCCGCGCATAATGCGTTCGACGGCTGCTTTCTGCTCTTCACTCAGCGTAACGATTTTATCGGGAACGGATTTCAAAATAGGCGCGCGGCGCTTCGTAACGTCTTTGATCGAAACAAAGCCTTTTTCCGCAAGCGCGGAGATCGCGGAAAAACCGAATTTTTCTCCGAGAACGGACGCCCATTCTCCGCTTTTCCCGATTTCCGCAATGATCGCGCGCTGGTTTATCGCGTTAGGTTTCAAAGAAGAGAGCGCTTCTTCTTGGGTTACGCCTTCTTTCAGCGTAACGAAATGACGCTTGATCTCCCTTACTCTGCCGCCGCGCATCATCGCCGGAATAAAAAGGCGCAAAACGTCAACGAGGCGGAGATTATTTTTCTCGCTCATTTCCCACATCAAAGAGATCATTTCGGGCAGAACCGCCGTAAAATCGTCTAATTTAGCGAGGATGGGTTTGAGTTCGTATTTACAATCCGAGCTTTCCTTTACGCGAACGACGAACCCTTCCGTTTTTTGCCTTCCGAAAGGAACTTTGACTCGATCGCCTGCCGAGATCGCCATCGAAAGAGGGATCTCGTAATCGAATATCTTATCGATCTCGCTCGTGGAAATATCCACGATCACTTCCGCTATCATACGGTTTTCAAGGCGTCGAGAATACGATCGGCGACTTGTATCTTCGGCATCTTTTCAAGCGCAATGCTTTCGCCGCTTTTTTTGATGATCGTAACGATATTCGTGTCCGTTCCGAAACCGGCACCTTCTTGCGTAACGTCATTCGCAACGACGAGATCGGCATTTTTTCTTTTAAGTTTACCTTTCGCATTGTCGATCAAGTTTTCGGTTTCGGCGCTGAAAATCGCGAGCTTTGCGTTCGGGCGTTTTCTCTCGCCGACGGCAAACGCGATGTCTTCCGTCTTCTTTAAATGCAGAACGAGCTCGTCGGCTTTCACTTTATTATCAAATTTTTCCGTGGGCGTATAGTCGGCGGGTGCCGCCGCCATAACGATATAATCCGCTTCGCTTAAACGGGATAAAACCGCTTCGTACATATCGTGCGTGGACGAAACGAACACCGTTTCCGAGGCATTATCCGGAAGGCGCGCGGTAACGCTTCCGCAAATCAAAGTGACTTCGGCGCCTCGATCCGCGAATCGTTCCGCGATCGCCGCGCCCATCTTCCCGCTGCTGTGATTCGAGATAAAGCGAACGCCGTCTATCTCTTCCACCGTGGCACCCGCGGTGACGAGAACTTTTTTCCCTGAAAAATCGAGGTTCATTTCCAAAACTTCCCCGACTTTTTTCGCGATCTCGTCCGGCTCGATCATTTTCCCGACTCCGACGTCCCCGCAAGCGAGCCTGCCCGAAACGGGAGAAAGAACGATCGCTCCCGATTGCTTTACGAGGTCGAGGTTCTTTTGAAACACCTCGTCTTCGTACATCGCGGTATTCATCGCCGGGCAAATGATTTTGGGCGCTTTGGAAGCAAGATAGGTCGTCGTCAGCATATCGTCGCAAACGCCGTTTGCGATCTTAGCGATAAAGTTCGCAGTCGCAGGCGCAACCACGACGATCTCCGCGCTTTTGGCAAGAGAAACGTGCTCCACTTCCCATTCACGATCGCGATGGAACATATTCCCGGTCACGGGATTTTTGGAAAGCGTCTCAAATGTCAGCGGCGTTACGAATTCACGTGCGTGTTCGGTCATGAGCACGTGTACATCGCATCCCATTTTAACGAGCGCGCTTACGAGATAGGCGGATTTATAGGCGGCAATACCGCCCGTTACTCCGACGAGGACCTTCCTTTTCATTATTCTTTCGTTATGATCACTTTTCCTTCGTAGATTTCTTTCGCGGCAACCGAAATGGGCTTCTGTTTGGTTGCGGCAAGCATATCGCCTTCTTGTTGCAAAAGCTGCCTTGCCCTTTTCGCTACGCCGCAAACGAGCATATAACGGCAGTCTGTCTTTTTAATCAGTTTATCAATAGGCGGGTCGATCATCATAATTTTAGTTCCTCCCAAAATATTTTTGTTTGATGTTGCCGATATTGTCTTTCGTTCCTTCGGCAACGATTATGCTTTTTACTTTCTCTACGGCGTCTTCCAAAACGTCATTTACAACGAAATATTCGTAATCCTTCGCTTGGTCGAATTCCTTTTCCACTTCGCTTTGGCGGCGAGAGATCTCTTCCGCCGTTTCGCTTCCTCTCGAAACGATCCTTCCCGTAAGGGCTTCGAGCGAGGGAGGAAGGATAAATATCAGCACGGCGCCTGCGATACGCTTTTTAACGTTTACGCCGCCTTGCATCTCGATTTCGAGGATCACGTTCTTCCCTTCTTTCATGATCCGCTCGACTTCGGAATAAAGCGTTCCGTAACGGTTCGTATATTTATTGACCGTTTCGAGGAACATCCCTTTTTTCTCCATCTCCTCGAATTCCTCCGCGCTCTTGAAATAATAATGAACGCCGTCCTTTTCGCCGGGACGGGGCGCGCGCGTCGTAACGGAAACGGTGGTTGCCGCGAGGTTCGGATATCGATCCATCAAAAGGCGACAGAGCGTTCCTTTTCCCACGCCGGACGGACCGGATATAACGAAAACTTTTCCTTCTTTCATTTTGCCTTTACTCCAAGTTTTGAATTTGTTCTCGTATTTTTTCGATTTCGCACTTTAACAAAACGACCGTTTCCTGGATCAAGGAATCGTTCGCCTTACTGCCGATCGTATTCGCTTCACGGTTGAGTTCCTGCGTCAGGAAATCGAGCTTGCGCCCCGCGGTCGCCTCTTCGGAAAGGATCTTACGATAATGGTCGATATGAACGAACAAGCGCGCAAGTTCCTCGTCGATCGCCACTTTATCGGCAAAAAGCGCGATCTCGGTCAGAAGGCGAGTCTCATCGTACGGGACGCCGGAAAGCGCTTCTTCCACCGTCTTCTTCAATTTCGCCTTATACTCTTCCGTAACGAGAGGCGCGCGATCTTTGATCACGTTTGTCAAACGCTCGATCTCGGAAAGTTTCGTCAGGATATCTTCCGTAATCGCCTTTCCTTCCGTTTCTCTCATACGAACCAGAGAATCCAAAGCGCGATCGGTCGCAGCGCGAACGAGAGACAAAATTTCCTCTTCGGGCGCGTCTTTCGGAGTTTCTTCCACCACGCCTTGCACTCGCAAGAGCGAAGATACGGTCAAATCATCGCGAATACCGAATTTTTCGGAAAGCGAGCGACCTATCGAGAGATAGCTTTCCGCAACGCTTTCGTTGAGTGATAACGAAGCTTCGTCCTGCGGAGCGCGATAGGTCGTAAACACGTCCACGTGTCCGCGCGAAATGCGGGACGAGATCGCTTTTTTCAGCGCTTCTTCCGCGAATATCAAACTGCGGGGAAGTTTAACGGAAAGATCCAAAAAGCGATGATTGACGCTTTTGAGTTCAACGACGAGGGAGCGACCGTTTAATTCCGCTTCTCCTTTTCCGTATCCCGTCATACTGTACATACAAAACTCCTTATCGCGCGCATAAGACGCTAAATATAAGTATTTACAATACTATACCATAGTTCACGAAAAAAATACAAGCGAATGCGTAAATTATTCGCTTTCCCTATTAGGGAAAAAAGAGATAAATAGAGAATGTCTATGGCTCTTTTGGATTATCTTGTTACAAAAGCGAAGGGACTCGGACGGTCTCAACGCGACAAGAGCTCTAAAAAGGCTTTTTCGTCTATGATCTCGATCCCGAGCTTTTCCGCTTTGGCAAGTTTACTGCCCGCGTCTTCACCCTGCACCACGAGATTTACGCTTTTGCTGACGGTATCCGATACTTTTCCGCCTCGCTTTTTGATTTCGCTTTGCGCCGCTGCGCGTTTATAGCTTTCAAGCGTCCCCGTTATAACGACGGTTTTGCCGGAAAATACGCCTTCCGTTTCTTCTTCTTTTTCGAATTCTATCCCTTGCGCAAGCAGTTTTTCGATCAATTTTTTATTCTCTTCATTTTGGAAGAAATCCACGATCTTGCTCGCGGTGATCAATCCGAAATCTTCAATGGAAGAAAGCTCGTCCGCCGACGCCGACATCAATCGATCCAGAGATTCGAAGGTTTCTTCGAGAACTTTCGCCGCCTTTTTTCCGACCCCCGGAACGCCGAGCGCCGTAATAAATTTCGCAAGCGTAGTCTTCTTACTTTTATTGATGGAATTAACGATATTTTCGGCTTTTTTATCTTTGAATCCTTCGAGGGATAGCAGATCCTCTTTGGTTAAAGAAAAAAGCTCGTCCACGGTTTTAAGCCCGAATTCCTCGTAAAACTGTTCGATCGTTTTTTCCGAAAGGCCGTCTATATCCATTCCGTCTTTCGAACAAAAATGTTCGATTTGAGATATGATCCGAGGCGCGCAACTCTCCTTGTTTGAGCAATAAAGGAAGATCCCTTTTTGAATAACGGGCGATCCGCAAACGGGGCAAACGGTCGGCTTCAAAACGTCCGTTGCGTCGGGAGATTCTTCCGCTACGCCCATAATTTCGGGGATCACGTCACCCGAACGACGAACGAACACGCGATCTCCCACTCGAATTTTTTTTCGTAAGATCTCGGAGTAATTCGAAAGCGTTGCGCGCGAAACCGTCGCTCCGCCTATATCCACCGGCGTTAAAACGGCGAGCGGATTGAGCTTTCCCGTTCTCGAAACCTGCCAAATGACCTTTTCGAGAAGCGTCGATTTTTCTTCCGCCTTAAATTTATACGCAAGCGCCCAACGAGGAAATTTTTCGGTAAATCCGAGCGTTTCACGCAAACGAAAATCATTGATCTTAAACACCATTCCGTCGATCAAAAAATCGAGAGTAGGTCTCAAAAGTTCCGCATCGGCAAGAAGTCCGACGATCTCGGAATAGTCCGTAACGAGCTTAAAATAATCGCCCACGTTAAAGCCCTGCGAGCGCAAAAACTCGTGTACTTCCTCTTGCGAAGAAAAAGTGATCCCGCTATGGAAGCCGACGTTGTAAGCAAAAAAAGACAAACGACGCGCTTTGGTTTCCGCCACGTCCAAATTCCGAATGGCGCCCGCCACTCCGTTTCGCGCGTTCTTCAAGGGAACTTTTGCCGTTTCGTTGTATTTTTCAAGAGAAGATAAGGGCATTAAACCTTCACCCTGCACGTCGATCTGACCGAGAAACGGGATAGTACGAGGAACATTTTCGATGGTTTTTACCTGTTCCGTTACGTCTTCTCCCGTTACCCCGTCGCCGCGGGTCGCCGCGCGAACGAGAACACCGTTTTCATAAGAAATATTCAAAGTCAAGCCGTCGTACTTATATTCGAGGGTTACGGGCTCGTCCTTCTCCCCTTTCGATACTTTTTTCAACCATTCTTCCACACCTTCCACCGTTTTGGATTTATCCAAACTGTAAAGACGCTCTTTATGGACGACTTGCTTAAAGCCGACATTTGTTTTACCGCCTACCCTTTTGGTCGGAGAATCGGGAAGAGTAACGCCCGTAAATTCTTCAAGCGCCAATAGTTCGTCGTACAGCGCGTCGTATTCCGCGTCCGACACCGTCGGATTGTCCAGCTCGTAATACTCCTTCGCGTACCGATTGAGAAGCGCGACCAACTCTTCCATTCGATCCATATCGATCCTCCTTTACGCCTTTTCGAAGGGGGCGATCTTCATATTGAATTGTTTGATCCCGAGACCGTCGAAGGCAATACTCGCATTGTCGCCGCTGATTTGGATGATGCGACCGATTCCGTATCTCGGGTGTTTGACCTTATCGCCGAGCTTAAAAGAGGCGGCGGTGCGATTTTCATTCCTCGGAGCGCCTGTCATCGAGCGGACGAACTTGTTTACGTCCTCGATCACGCGCTGCGGTTCGGAGGCTCGATAGCTCCCGATTTGCGGATTGTTCCTGACGGGAACGGTTTTCCTTTCCGGATAGATCTTATCTTCCACCTCGTTTACGAAGCGACTGCGCAAATTATACTGCGTTCCGCCGTACATAAAGCGCTGTTTGGCGGAGGTCAAGTACAATCTTTTTTTCGCACGCGTCATCGCGACGTACATAACGCGCCTCTCCTCTTCGATCTCGGCGGTACTCTTGCTATGCGATTGGGAGGGAAAAACGTTCTCTTCGAGCCCCGTTACGAAAACGGTATCGAATTCCAACCCCTTGACGGAATGGACGGTGGATACCGTAACGAACTCATCCGTTTGAATATCGTCCGTATCGGACAAAAGAGAAACGGATTGCAGATATTCTTCAAGCGTTGCCCCTTCGTTTGCTTCCGCAAATTCTTCGATGCCTTGGATCAACTGGTTTACGTTCTCACGCCGCGAAACGTCCTCTTCTTTATCGCCTGCGAATTCGATAAAGAACCCGGCTTCTTCCACGACGAATCGGGCATACTCAGCTAACGACATTACGTCCCGAGAGGACAACATCTTGTAATAAATATCCTTAAACACGTTCAGCTTGGTTATATTTTTCGGACTCATTCCGAGGCTATTCATATCGCCGAACAAAACGTCGGAGATCGTAAGCCCGTTTGCCGAAGCCACGAAAGCGAGTTCTTCCGTTACCGAATCGCCGATTTTGCGCTTCGGCGTATTGATAATACGCAAAAACGCGTCGTTATCTCTCGGATTGACGATCGCGCGATAATAGGCAAGAACGTCTTTAACTTCTTTTCGTTCGAAGAATTTGAAACCGCCGTACACTTTATAGGGAACGTTATAAAGGCGCATTCTTTCCTCGAATTTTCGCGTAAGCGCATTCAATCGGACGAGGATCGCGAAATCCTTGGGGGATTGGTTTTTGCTTCGAATAAGCCCCGCGATCTGCCCTACGACGTATTCGGCTTCCTGTCTGTCGTCCTCCGCGTTATAAATTTCAACGCGGACGCCCGCATTGCCCTCCGTCCATAATTTTTTATCAAAACGTCCGCTGTTATTCTCGATCAAAGCGTTTGCAGCCATGAGGATATTCGGCGTGCTTCTGTAATTCTGTTCGAGTTTAATGATCTCCGCATTCGGAAAATCCTTTTTGAAATCGAGAATATTCGAAATATCCGCTCCGCGCCAGCCGTAAATACTTTGATCTTCGTCCCCTACCGCAAAGAGGTTGCCGTGTTTGGAAGAAAGCATCGATGCGATCTTGTATTGCAAACGGCTCGTATCTTGATATTCGTCGATATGTATGTATAAAAAACGCTCCGCGTATTTATTCAAAACATCGGGAAAATCCGTAAAGAGCTTGTAAACTTTGATCAAAAGATCGTCGTAATCCATTGCGTTTGCGGCTTTGAGTTCTTCCTCGTAAGCTTCATAAACGTCACAGATCAATCCCGCGTTAAAATCGCCGCACTCCGTTCGATACTCATCGGGTGAAAGACACATCGTTTTCGCGTTTCCGATATGACAGGAAACTTTGCTTGCGAAATCTTTGATCTCGATGTGTTTATTCTGAATGATACGCTTGATCACGCGATCGGAATCCACGTCACTGTATATCGTATAATTCTTATCGTAACCGAGCTTATCCGCGTCGTATCGCAGGATACGGGCGCATAAAGAGTGAAAGGTGGACACCCAAACGCCCGAGTTTTCCCCGAGCATAGCGTCCAACCTTTCCTTCATTTCATTCGTCGCTTTATTGGTAAACGTGATCGCGAGAACGCGATACGGAGAAACGTGCATATCTCCGATAAGATGTGCGATACGATACGTCAAAACCCTCGTTTTCCCCGAGCCTGCGCCCGCAAGGACCAAAACGGCGCCTTCCGTCGTTTTAACCGCTCTCTGCTGCGCCTCGTTCAACACATTAAAATCAATCATTCTTTTCCTTTTGCCTTCGCCTGTAATCATCGACCGCTTTCGCGATCGCTTCTTCCGCGAGGACCGAACAATGGATCTTTTGCGGAGGAAGCCCCTCGAGAGCGGTTATAATGTCCTCGTTTTTCAATGCGAGAGCCTCGTCGATCGTTTTTCCTTTGACCATCTCGGTCGCCATGGAACTGCTCGCGATCGCGGCAGCGCACCCGAAAGTCTCGAAACGAACGTCTTTGATTATATCGTCCTCGATATATAAGTATATTTTCAAAATATCTCCGCAAGCCGCGTTTCCCACGAGGCCCACGGCATTTGCGTTTTCAAGCACGCCGGCGTTTTTCGGATGGGCGAAATTTTCCATTACTTTATCGCTATACATTGCTTTTTTCTCCTTTGAACTGACTGAAAAGTGGGGAGAACGCTCTTAAACGAGCGATCGTTTGAACGAGTTTTTCCACGACGTAATCCGCGTCTTCCTTTGTGTTTTCTTCCCCAAAGGTAAATCGGATCGAACCATGCGCGAATTCGGCGGGAAGCCCCATCGCAAGAAGGACGTGAGACGGATCGAGACTGCCGGAGGAACACGCGCTTCCCGAGGAAGCCGCAATTCCCGCCATATCGAGGGAAAGCAAAATCGATTCTCCTTCGATATATTGGAAACTGATATTCGCGTTATTCGGAAGTTTTTTTCCGCTCGGAGCGCCGTTTACCGAAATATATTCGATTCTAGATACGACTTGGGAAACGAAATAATCTCGAAGTTTCTCGATTTTAGCGGATCTTTCCGCCAAATTCGAAGTAGCGAGTTCGATCGCTTTACCAAGACCGACGATCCCGGGCGTATTATACGTTCCGCCGCGCATCGTTCGCTCCTGCGCGCCTCCGATGATCAATTTCCCGAGCCTGACGCCGTTTCTGACGTATAAAACGCCCACGCCTTTCGGTCCGTAAAATTTATGTCCCGATAAGGACAGGAGATCCACGTTCAAATCGTTTACGTCAACAGGGATCGCTCCCACCGCCTGAACGGCGTCCGTGTGTACCGTGATCCCTCGTTTTTTCGCTTCCGCAGCGATCTCTTTGACCGGTTCGAGCGTTCCGACTTCGTTATTTGCGAGCATGATCGTAAC
>DGWX01000063.1:8532-8808 GCA_002395405.1 Christensenella sp. UBA4247 | reverse complement strand
ACAAACTGGTCGGGGTTGAACTTCTGCAGATCTTCGATCTTTTCACCGACTCCGATAAATTTGACGGGAATGCCGAGTTCCGCCTGTACGGCGATCGCGATTCCGCCCTTGGCCGTTCCGTCCATCTTCGTGAGGACGATGCCTGTCAGGTTGGTCACGCTCGCGAATTCCCTGGCCTGGAAGATGGCGTTCTGCCCGGTCGTGCCGTCCAGTACGACCCAGTTCTCGCGATAGCAGCCGGGATACTCCCTGGTAATGATCCTGTCGATCTTACTG
>DGWX01000063.1:0-8452 GCA_002395405.1 Christensenella sp. UBA4247 | reverse complement strand
CATCAGGTTCTTCTTGTTGTGAAGGCGGCCTGCGGTATCGATGAGAAGGATGTCGGTCCTTCTGGCTTTTGCCGCCTGCACCGCGTCATAGACGACCGCCGCGGGATCAGAGCCCTCGGCGGCGCCGATAATATCGACTCCCGCCCGCTTTGCCCACTCGGACAGCTGTTCATTGGCAGCCGCGCGGAATGTGTCGGCGCTCGCGATCAGCACTCTTTTGCCCTGTCTGCGGTAATTGGCCGCGAGTTTCCCGATCGAAGTCGTCTTCCCGACGCCGTTGACACCGATCACAAGGACCACCGCCGGCCCCTTCTCGAAGTCGTAGGCATCCTTCGGCTGCTTCATCTTGTTGCGGATCCCCAGGATCAGCTCCTGGCGGCAGTCGGGGCAGTACCGGATCCTCTCGTCCTTCACCTTCTGCCTGAGGTCGTCGAGAAGCTCCTCCGTCGTCTGGACGCCGATGTCGCCCATGATCATCGTCTCCTCGAGCTCCTCCAGAAATTCCTCGCTCACCTTCTCATACCCGTAGGTATTGAAGATAATATCCATATTGTCGGATATGTTGGCCTTTGTCTTACTCAGCCCTTTTTTCAGTCTTGCAAAAAAGCCCAGTTTTTCTTCTGCCATAGACACCTTCCGTTTCTATCCGTCTTCGCGGATTCTCATGATACCAGTTCTTCCTCGTCGATCAGGTCGACGCTCACCAGGGCGGAGACGCCCTTTTCCTGCATTGTGATGCCGTAGAGGCGGTCGGCTTCCTCCATCGTTCCCCGCCTGTGCGTGATCACGATGAACTGCGTGTTGGCCAGCTTGTGCAGGTACTGCGCAAAGCGCACGACGTTGTTTTCATCCAGCGCCGCTTCGATCTCGTCCAAAATCGAGAACGGCATCGGGCGCAAGCGCAGAATCGCAAACAGGATCGCGATGGAGGTCAGCGCCTGCTCGCCGCCCGAAAGAGAATGCAGATTCGCCTGCGCTTTTCCCGGCAGTTTTACGACGATATCCACGCCCTTTTCGAGCTCTCCCGTCTTATCGGGATCGGCGTCCACGAGAACCAGATCGGCGTTTCCTCCGCCGAACAGGTCGCTGAACGTCTTTTTGAAATTTTGATTGATCTGTTCAAACGCCGCGTTGAATTTGCCGAGCATATCGCCGTTCATCGCCGCGATCAGTTTTTCCAGATCTTCTTTCGCCTTTTCGAGGTCTTCCAGCTGACCGGAAAGCTCCTCGTGACGAGTTTTGACGTTTTCATAATCTTCAAACGCGTTAAAGTTGATCGAACCGAGTTGGGCGATCTTTCCTTTCAAACTTGCGATTTTCGCGGGCGCTTCCGCGGGAGAAAAGTTCTCCGTATCGCGCATCGCGACCATTTCTTCCTCGGACAGTTCGTACTCCCCTAAAACCCTGTCGCGCAAAGTAGCGAGATCGCCGTCTATTTTTTCGACTTTGCTTTCTTCACGCGCGCGTTTATCCATGATCTGCGCGATGATCTCGTTTACTTTTTCGCGCTCCTCATCGATCCGTGAAAGAGAAGCGCGAACGGCGGCTTTCTCCATATCTTTGAGTTGCATTTCTTTTTCGATCGCGTCCAAACGCGCTTTTTCCTGCTCGGAGAATTCGAGAGCAGGCGCGTTCGTTTTGACCGATTCAAGCTCGATCTCGAGAGAAGACAGCGCGGTTTTTCTCTCGCCGCACTCTTCGTCGCATATCGATTTTTCTTCTTCGAGGCGTTTGATATCCGCTTCGATCTGCGCAAGCTCCATTCGAACGGAGGAAGATTCCACCTGCGCGTTCGTAACCGCGGCGGAGAGAGAATCGCGCATCTTGCGCTTTTGCTCCGCGTCTTCCTTCGAGGCTTTTTGCATCCCCTGAACGCTTTCTTTCTTTCCTTCGATATCTTGGTTTAAGCCTTCCGCGCTCTTGATCTCGCTTTGAACGGCCGCAAGACGGGCGGAAACTTCTTTAAGCTCGCCTTCCTCTCTCGCCATTCTTTCGTTCGTTTCGGCGATCAGTTTATCCGAAGTCGCGATACGTTCAGTCTCGGTTGCGATTTCGAGATCCACATTCTGGATCTCGTCTCGGAGAGAATAGATCTCTTCTTCGATCTTCTTCGCTTCCTCGTCTTTTTTCTGAACGCTCGCACGCAGTTTTTCGCGCTCGACGAACAAGGCTTTCAAGGCGGCTTGCGCGTCGTTCAATTCGCGCTCTTTGGATAAGTGATAGGATGTTTTTTGGCGACGGCTACCGCCGGTAATCGTTCTTCTCGGATCGATAATATCGCCGTCGAGCGTTACGATCTTTACGCCGTAATCATAGCGATCCGCCATTTCACGCGCGCATTCCAGGTCTTCTGCGATCACCGTTCTTCCGAGAAGCTGGGAGATCACGTCCGCGTGACGCGGATCGAACTTAATCAGTTCGGAGCAAATCCCAAGCGCGCCCCGCATGGACAAAACGCCTCGGTATTCATACGCAAGAGACTGCGGACGCGCCTTGTTCGCAGGGATCATAGTCGCTACGCCGTACTCGTTCTTCTTCAAATAATTTACGATATAGACTGCGTCTTGGTCAGTCGGAGTTACGACGTGTTGCACAGAAGCGCCGAGGGCGGCTTCGATCGCTACTTCGTACTCCTCGGGAACTTTGATAAGCTGCCCCACCACACCCTCGATATGAGACGCAAGAGAAGGATTCGAGCGCGCGTCGTTCAAAAGAAGTTTCACGGCTTGTTGATAGCCTTCGTGTTGGCTGACGATCTCCGCCATCGCACGAACTCTGCCCTCTTTATTCGCGTACTCGGCGTTCATTTCGTTCAAAGAAACGTTCAGGTGATACGTCGTTTGACGAAGATCGTTATATTCGCCCGAGCGAAGCGCGCGTTTTTCGCGCAAAGAAAGCTTCTTTTTGGTCAAAGCGTCGATCCGATCGAGGGATTTTTGCTTTTGTTTTTCCTCTCTTTCGAGAACCGCCGCCGAAGCGCGAACGCTGACCTCGAGAGAGGCTTTCCTTTCGCCGAGCGATCCCGCCTCCGCGTTAAAGCCCGCGAGAGAGGAGCGGACGTCGGACAAGCGACCGAAGACGTCGAACACTTCGCTGTTCGATTTTTCGAGGCTGGCGTCATTCCCCGCGATCTCTTCGGAGAGCGCAACGAGCTTTGCCGAAAGCGCTTCGAAACGCTGATCGGCAAGATAGGATTCTTTTCTGCGGATATCCAAAATACCTTTCGCTTCGGACAAGGTTTCGGAAAGGATCTCCCCTTGCGCTTCTTTTTCCGATAACTCTTTTACGAGCCTTTCTTTTTCCTCGGTCAGGTGCGCGAGTTTATTTTTGAAAACTGCCATCAAACCGCTGTTCTTTTCGCTGCTGACTTTGAGCTTTTCTCTCTCTTCGAGAAGGGCGCGGACGGCTTTTTCGTTCGCCTCGATGTCTTCAAGGCTTTGGTTATGCTTCGCGGAAAGGCGAATGGATTCGCTCTCCTTTGCGTACAACTCTTCGGTAAAGGCTTTAACGTTCTCGGCGATTTTCTGCTTTTTACGAACGCTGTCTTCTCTCGAATGTAAGTAATAATTGACTTCTTGATAGCGCATTTGCTCTTTATACTCAAAGAACTTTTGCGCGGCGTCACGCTGCTTTGAAAGCGGGACCATTTGACGCTCGAGTTCGGAAACGATATCTTGCAAACGCAAAATATCTTCTCCCGCGCGGGCGAGTTTTCTCTCCGTTTCCACCTTTTCCGCCTTGGTCTTGGCGATGCCGGCGGCTTCCTCGAAGATTTGGCGCCTGTCAATGGGCTTGGACTCCATAATTTCGGCAACTTTGCCCTGCCCGATGATGGAATAACCGTCCTTACCGGCACCCGTGTCGCGCATAATATCCAAAATATCGCGCAAACGGCAAATATTATGATTCAAATAATACTCGCTCGTTCCGGAACGATACAGTTTACGGGTTACGACGACTTCTTCGCGATCGGTTTTGAAAATATGATTTGAATTATCGAAAACAAGGGAGACTTCGCAATAAGACATCGAGGGGCGTTTTTCCGTGCCGTTAAAAATGACGTCCTGCATTTTGGAGCCACGAAGAGCTTTGGCGCTCATTTCACCGAGTACCCAACGAACGGCGTCCGCGACGTTACTTTTGCCGCAGCCGTTCGGTCCGACGATCCCCGTAAAGCTATTTTGAAAATCAATTACGGTTTTGCCGGCAAAGGATTTGAATCCTTGCAGTTCGAGGCGTTTGAAGTTTACCATTTTTCTCCCATAAGCGCATATTTTCGCACTATATTGAGAATTATATCATAATACTTTTATAAAAGGAAAGTAAAAAAACGGGATTCGATCGATTCGACGGTACGAGTCCCTGAAAAAAAGTAAAAACCGATCAAAGAATGATCATTTTTCCTTTAATTTTCCGAGCGCGATCGCGCAAGCCGCCCTCTCCGCCGCCTTCACCGAACGATCCGAAGCTACGGCAAGACTTTTTCCCGCCACATAGATCTCCACGGTAAATTTTCGATTCTTTTCGGTTCCGGACTCCGTATAAGGCGCGTGATAACTCCATTTGCGTTTCTCACAGAGTTCTTTAAGCTCCGACTTATAATCGCGCGTATAATGCGACGTTAAAAGGATCGTTCGACGAACGAACGCCAAGGCTTCCGAAAGAGAGCTGTCCAATGCGATCGCCGCGGTCACGGCTTCGTATAAGTCGCATTTCATTTTAACGGAAAGAGCGCAATTTCGCTTGAAGCAGCGAGCGGAAAAACCGAGCAAATCGGAAAGCGCCGCCAAAGGTTCGCGAGAGACCATCGAGGCGCGCTTTTTCGTAAGTTCGCCCGGCGTCAAACTCGGATCTTGGAAAAGCATATCGCTGACGGCGTAATTTACGACGCTGTCTCCCAAAAATTCGAGCGTTTCGTAATTCTCCGTAAGCGAAAAAGAGCTATGCGTTAAGGCGCGAAGCAAAAGAGATTCGTTTTTGAAAACGTATCCTATTTTTTCGTAGATTTCCGATAGATCCGTCATACTTGAAGATCCTTTTCGAGAGATTCGCTGACGCCGCCGAGAACCATATCGCGACACTGCAAGATCGCGCCGCAGATCGATTTCGCCTTAGAGGCTCCGTGTGCCTTAACGACGGGCTTTTTGACGCCGAGAAAAGCGGCGCCTCCGTTTTCGTTATAATCCATCGTATGCTTCAAATCCTTGAAAACGGGCTTCATCAAAAGAGCGCCGAGCTTCGCGCGAAAGGAATTCATTACGCCCTTCTTTAAGAGCTTAAAAACGGCGTTAGCCGTTCCTTCCGCGCTTTTCAAGGCGACGTTTCCGTCAAATCCGTCCGCAACGACAACGTCCGCTTCGCCCGACAAAATATCGCGCGCTTCCGCATTTCCGATAAAATTCACTTTCGGATTTTCTTTCAACAAGCGATACGCTTCAAGGGAAAAGGCGTTCCCTTTCGTTTCTTCCGCGCCGTTATTCAATAGAGCGACTTTCGGCTTTTTGACGCCGTAAACGCCCCTTAGAAAAGCGGACGCCATTAACGCGAATCCAA
Organism: Christensenella sp. UBA4247; assembly: GCA_002395405.1. GTDB lineage: Bacteria > Bacillota > Clostridia > Christensenellales > CAG-1252 > CAG-1252. Next base: position 2,899 of record DGWX01000063.1, on the reverse strand, counting down.
CGAGATACGAGGGCTTACAATCCACGTTTGCACCGCAATCGCAAAGGATCACTTTTCCGCCTTTTACGGTAGGAAGCGCGGGCGCGAGCGCCGGGCGTTCCACCCCTTTGACGCGACCGATCTTCAAAGTAGCGCCGATCAAAACCGCGCCTGTGGAACCTGCGGAGACCAAGCCGTCCGCCCTGCCGTCTTTTACGGCGTCAAGAGCAACGACGAGAGAGCTGTCTTTCTTCGTTCGAACGGCTATCATCGGGGATTCTTCGCAAGTTATGATTTCCGACGCGTTTTGAAAAAGCAGTCTGTCTCCTCCTTTTTCTCCCGCAAGAGCGCGAAGCTCCTCTTCGTTCCCCGTTATCAATATTTTCAAATCGGGATCATTTTCCAGAGCGGCAAGCGCGCCCGAAACGATCTCGCGCGGCGCGTTATCTCCGCCGTAACCGTCTAACGCTATCAGCATAAGCTCCTCCAAACGTTTATAGTTAGATTATATCCCAAAACCGCCTACCTTTCAAGGTTTTTCGGTGCGGAATAAAAAAAACGCTCGGCGAACTCGCCGAGCGAATTAAATCAGTCATTCGACTTTTCTTTGATTTCCACGACTTTTTCTTTGTCATAATAGCCGCAAGAGGGGCAAACTCTATGACTCAGGATAAGCTCATGACAGTTGGGACATTCAACGAGCCCGGGCGCGCTGATTTTCCAATTTGCCGCGCGGGAATCCCTTCTCGACTTCGACGATTTACACTTGGGCACTGCCATATCAAACACCTCCTATTCCGTGCGATAAAATACACTAACGATTATTTATTATAGTGAAAGCGAGAGGAACTGTCAACGATTTTGACGAATAATTTGTATTTATATCCGAAATCGAATCGCGTTTTCGCGCTTTTTTCAATGCAAGGCGATCAAGCTCTCGATTTTTCCACGAGAGCTTTGGTATCGCGAGCGATAACGAGTTCTTCGTTCGTCGGGATCACAAGGACTTTGACCTTGCTGTCCGGCGTGGAGATCTCGGTAAATTTACCACGCGCGGAAGCGTTCAAATCGAGGTCGATCTTGATCCCGAGATAATCGAGATCGGAAAGGATCAAGCGGCGAACGTCCGAGCTGTTCTCGCCGATTCCGCCCGTCATAACGACGGCGTCCACTCCGTTCATCGCGGCAGCGTAACTGCCGATAAACTTTTTAACGGAATACGCGAACATATCGAGCGCGAGCCTCGCTTTGTCGTTTCCTTGCTCGGCAAGAGAAGCCAAATCGCGGAAATCGCTGACGCCGGCGATCCCGTAAACGCCGCTACGCTTATTCAAGCAAACGTTTACCGCGTCGGAAATAGTCATACCCGTTTTATTGCAGATCGCTTCGAGAAGCGCGGGATCGATATCGCCGCTCCTCGTTCCCATCGGAACGCCGGCAAGCGGAGTATAACCCATCGACGTATCGATACACTTCCCTTCCTTGACCGCCGCCATCGAAGAACCGTTTCCGAGGTGGCAAGTAACGATCTTGGCTTTGGGGTTGTTCAAATATTTGATCGCTTCGCCCGAAACGTATTTATGGCTCGTTCCGTGGAAACCGAAGCGGCGCATACGCCATTCCGTATAATAGGAATCGGGAAGCGCATAGCGGAACGCGTAATCGGGCATCGTTTGATGGAAAGACGTATCGAACGCCGCTACCTGCGGAACGGGAAGGAGCTTTCTGCACGCGCAAATGCAAGCGATATTCGCCGGCATATGCAAGGGGCCGAGTTCCTTATTCTTTTCGCAGATACGAACAACTTCGTCGTCTATCAAAACGGACTCCTTGAAATCCTCCGCTCCGTGGAGAACGCGATGACCGACCGCGTCGATCTCCGACAGGGATTTGACCACGCCGTATTCCGGAGAAGTCAAAGCGGAGAGAACGAGGCTGAGCGCTTCGGTATGAGTGGGCATTTCATGCTCGATAACGATCTTTTTTCCGTTCGCTTGATGGGTCAAGGTGGAATTGTTCATCGTAACGCGCTCGCAAACGCCTTTTGCGATGACGCTCTCCGTTTCCATTTCGATGAGCTGATACTTTAAGGAAGAAGAACCTGCGTTTATAACCAAAATTTTCATAGCGCTCTCCTTACTTTCCGCATTGAACCGCCGTTACCGCGACGACGCCTACTATGTCCTCCGCGACGCAACCGCGGGAAAGATCGTTTACAGGGCGAGCAAGACCTTGGCAGATCGGTCCGATCGCTTCCGCGCCGCCAAGCCTTTGGGTCAGTTTATATCCGATATTACCGGCTTGAATATCCGGGAAGATCAACACGTTCGCTTTACCCGCAACGCTGCTGCCGGGCGCTTTCAACGCCGCGACTTCGGGTACGAGAGCCGCGTCAAGCTGCAATTCGCCGTCCAGCGCGAGCTCGGGCGCTTTTTCGCGCGCGATCGCCGTTGCCTTTTGGACTTTGGTTACGTTGTCATGCTTCGCGCTGCCCTTCGTGGAGAAGGAAAGGAGGGCGACCTTCGCCTTCGCACCGACAAAGCTTTCAAAGGACTCAGCGGAAAGAGCGGCAACCTCTGCCATCTTCTCTGCGTCGACCTCCGGCATGACCGCGCAGTCCGCGAACACGAACAGGCCGTTCTCGCCGAATTCGCAGTTCGGCACTTCCATCAGGAAGAAACCGGAAACAGAGCTGATGCCGGCCTTGGTCTTAAGGAGCTGAAGAGCCGGACGGATGGTGTTGCCCGTGGAATGGCATGCGCCGGAGACAACGCCGTCAGCGTCGCCGCACTTGCACATCAGGCAGGCGTAGTACATGTAATCCTTTTCCATCTGCTCCTGGGCAGCCTCGGGGGTAACGCCCTTCTTCGCGCGAAGCTCGACGAACTTGTCGATGTACTTCTGCTTGTTCGGATCGTTG
>DGWX01000050.1 GCA_002395405.1 Christensenella sp. UBA4247 | reverse complement strand
CTCCGCTTCGCTATCCGTGAAGGTGGCAGAACGGTCGGTTCGGGCGTTGTTGCGCAAATCATCAACGACTAATCGGTTTAACCGAAATAAAAAAGCTTGTCCTATCGGGCAAGCTTTTTTTTGTGTTCAGGCAAAGGGCTTTTTCATCGCCCGATTCTTCCGCATTGACAAACGAGCGTTTACAATGTATAATAAAAGATAACCTACTTTTAAGGAGATTTAGCAAGTATGGGTATCAATAAATGCAAGTTGTACGACAGAGCGTTTCAGAAAGTAATGTACGTCGGTTTGGCTTTGATGCATTGGCGCGAGCCGAAGCTCATTACGGGTGCCGGTTGCTTAAAAGACGTGGCGGCGAAATTGAACGAGCTCGGGCTAAAACATCCGCTCATCGTAACGGACGGATTTTTGCATAGCATTCGCATTTACGCTCCTTTGACGGACGAAATGGATAAGCTCGGAATTCCTTACTCGATATACGGAGAAGTCGTTCCGAACCCCACGGTGCATAACGTTGCGGCGGCGTATAAAATGTTTGTAGACGACGGTTGCGATTGCTTGATCGCGGTTGGCGGCGGTTCTTCCATGGACTGCGCGAAAGGCTGCGGCGCGCAAGCGGCAAATCCGAAAAGAACGCTCGCGGATATGAAAGGGCTTTTGAGAGTCAGGAAAAACATTCCGACCCTTTTTGCCGTTCCGACTACCGCGGGAACAGGCAGCGAAGTAACGGTAACCGCCGTTATCTCCAATCCCGAAGCGCGCGATAAGTACACGATGAACGATTTGCACTTGATCCCGCATTACGCTGTTCTCGACCCGACTTTGACCTATAATTTGCCGCAAGGCGTAACCTCGACCACCGGTCTCGATACTTTGACGCACGCGATCGAGGCGTATATCGGAAGCGCGAACACCAAGCGCACGAAAGAAAACGCGCTTGCCGCCGTTAAACTCGTTTTCGAAAACCTTTACACGGCTTACGCGGAACCGCATAACGAAAAAGCGCGTCTCAATATGCAAAACGCGTCTTATCGCGCGGGACTCGCTTTTACGCGCGCTTACGTTGGCACGGTACACTCTTTGGCGCACGCGATCGGCGGTTTTTACGGCGTTCCGCACGGACTTGCGAATTCCGTCCTTTTGCCCGTCGTCCTTCGCGCTTACGGTAAATCCGCGCATAAAAAGCTCGCCGAACTCGCCGACCTCGTTGGGATCAAGGGCGAAACGAGAGAAGAAAAAGCGAATCGTTTTATCGACGCGATCGTTGAACTGAGCAAAAAGATGGCGATCCCCGAAAAGATCGAAGGGAAATGGGAGATCAAAGAAGAGGATCTGCCCGCGCTTGCAAAACACGCGTTCAACGAAACCAATCCTCTCTATCCCGTTCCGAAGATCTTCTCCGAGAAAGAGTTGATCGATATTTTGAATCTCGTTCGTTGATATGACGAGAGGAGAAATCGCGGAATCCTATTTTCGATCGGGATACAACTGCGCGCAATCCGTCGTAATGGCGTTTTCCGATCTGACGGGGCTTTCGGAAAAGGAAAGCGCCCGCCTTGCCTCTTCCTTCGGGGGTGGGCTCGGCAGAATGCGGGAAGTTTGCGGCGCGGTCAGCGGAATGGCGATCGTTCTCGGCGTTTTATTCGGATATGACGATCCCCGCGTTCAGGGAGCCGCCGCTGCGCATTACAAACGCGTTCAGAGCGCGGCGGGAGCCTTTCAATCGCAAAACGGTTCGATCGTTTGCCGCACTCTTTTGGGAGACGGCGCTCCGATCCGCTCCGTTCCGGACGAAAGAACCGCGGAATACTATAAAAAAAGACCTTGCCCCGAACTCGTTAAAATGGCGGCGGAAATATTGGAGAAAGAGATCGAAAAAGAGAAATCGCCCGAATAATGGCGAATGAAACAGCTGCGCGGATCGCATATTGCGTTTCGCGCCGTTTTTTTAGTATCTTCGCCTGCTCTCTCGATCCTTTCGCTCTTTACTTGCGCTCGGAAAATATGATATAATATTCTTTATGGAACTCGTCGGAAATATTGAAAGTATTATTTTCAGAAACGCGGAAAACGGCTATTCCGTCATCGGCGTTTCCACTCCCAAGCGCGTTACGTGCGTGGGTATTTTCCCGCCCGTGACGGAAGGGGAGCGGGTCATTATGAGCGGCGAGTACGTAGTAAATCGCAATTTCGGCGAGCAGTTCAAAGTGCATTCGGTTAAAGTTTCTCCTCCGACGGGTCGGGAAAGCATGATCAAGTACCTTTCCGGCGGACTATTCAAAGGGATCGGCGAAGTAACGGCGAAAAACATCGTCGCGTATTTCGGGGAAAAGACGTTCGACGTTGTGGAATTTACCCCGGGCGAGCTCGTAAAGGTGCGCGGGATCAGCCGCGCGAAAGCCGAGAGCATCGGCGAACAATTCGGCTCGTTTCGCGCGATGCAGAATACGATCATTTTTTTGCAAAGTTACGATATATCCCTCAATCTCGCCTTAAAAATTTACAAGACGTACGAAGGAATGACCGAGCAGATCATTCGGAACAATCCCTTTCGCTTGATCGAAGACGTGGACGGAGTGGGTTTTTCCACAGCCGATATGCTTGCCATCTCGATGGGGATCGAAAAGGACAGCACCTTTCGCCTTTCCGCAGCGATCGTCCACGTTTTGAAAAGCGCGGCGCAAACCAAGGGGCATACCTATCTTCCCATCGGAATGCTCGTTCGGGAAACGATGAAACTTTTATCCTTTGACGAGGATAAAGAGTCCGTTCTTTTGACCGTTATAGACGAAATGCAGGTGGATGGAACGCTCGTGTACGTAAACGATCACCGAATGAACGGCGTTATGCTTGCGACCTATTATAAGCTCGAAAAGAACATCGCGAAAACCTTATCTCGCATTATGCAGCACAGCACCGATCTCGATTTAAATCTCGAAAGCGAGATCGAAGAATTCGAGAAAAGGGAAAACGTTCGCTTACATCCCTCTCAAAAAGAAGCGGTGACGGCGGCGGTAAACAGCGGTTGCGTCGTCATTTCGGGCGGCCCCGGAACGGGGAAAACCACCATTATTAAATGCATCATCGAGATTTTGAAGCAGGAAGGCTATTCTTTTGCTTTGACCGCGCCGACGGGCAGAGCGGCGAAGAGAATGAGCGAAGCGACGGGCGCGGAAGCCAAAACGATCCATCGACTTCTCGACCTGCATTCGGGCGATTATTCAACGGATACCAAGATTGACGCGGAAGTCATCATCGTGGACGAGATCAGTATGGCGGACGAATTCGTGTTCAACGCGCTGCTGCGCGCCGTTCCGCAAGGGGGAAAAATCGTTCTCGTTGGGGATAAAGACCAGCTTCCCTCGGTGGGGGCGGGCAACGTTTTATCCGATATTATCGCCTCGGGCAAAATCCCCGTTAAATATTTGACGCACATTTACAGGCAATCCTCGGATAGCAATATCGCGATCTACGCGCATATGATCAACGGCGGTTCCGTTCCCGAATTCGATAACAAAAGCCGAGATTTCTTCTTCGATAACGTTTCGTCGGGAGAAGACGTCGTCAGCGACGTGATCTCGCTTTGTACCGAGCGTCTGCCTCGCTATTTTAAGCTGAACGCGTCGGACGTGCAAGTGCTTGCCCCTCTCAAAAAAGGAGACGGCGGGGTGGAAAATTTAAATGTCGAATTGCAAAAGGTTTTGAATGCGCCCTCTTCCGAAAAGAAGGAGATCGCTCACGGTGAACGATTGTTTCGCGAAGGGGATCGAGTGATCCACACGGTCAATAACTACCACCTCGGCTGGATCTTGCCTTCGGGCGGCGGCTTCGAAGCGGGGGAAGGCGTGTTCAACGGAGATATAGGGCGTATTCTCGAAGTCAATAAAGCGGAGGCGCAAGTAAAAGTTCAATTCGAAGACGGGAAAGTCGCGACATATACCGCGGGCGATCTCGATCAACTGTCCCATGCTTATGCGATCAGCGTTCATAAAAGCCAAGGTTCGGAATTTCCCATCGCGATCGTTGCTTTTTCGCGCTATAATCCCATCGTTACCTCGCGGAATCTTTTGTACACGGCGATCACCCGCGCCCGCCGCGCCGTCGTTATAGTAGGGAAAAAAGAAGACGTCGTCAGAATGATCAAAAACAATTATACCGAAAAGCGCCATACCGCGCTCGGCCGTTTCTTGAAAGAAGATGAGTTTTGATCGGAAAAACGTGCTTAAATTTTTGTTTCCGACCGACTTTAATTGCCTTCTTTGCGGAAGGGAGCTTCGGGAGAAAAGCCGTTACGGACTTTGCTCGAACTGCTATCAAAAGCAGGAAGCGATCGAACGCGGTTGCTTAAAATGCGGCAAGATGCTCACAGCGGAAGCGGAATATTGCTCGGAATGCCAAAATACGGAGCGGGTGTTCGATCGGGCGATCGCGCCTTTCGTTTACTCGGGAGCGATATCGAACTTCGTTATGGACTTAAAGTTCAATAACAAGCGCTATTTGGCGGAATATATGGCGAAGATCATGACCGATAAACTGCTTCGGGAAGAAATCGCCGCGGATCTTCTCCTCCCCGTTCCGCTCCATAAAAACCGCGAGAAAAAGCGCGGATACAATCAAAGCGCTCTTCTCGGAAAAGAGATCGCGACGCGGTTGAATTTGCCGTATATGCCTTTCGTTGCGGAGCGAACGAAGGACACTTTGACTTCGTCCACCTTGGAAGGCGGCAGAAAGGCGCGCGAGGAAAATATGAAGGACGCTTTCGTAATAAAGGATCCTTCCGCGGTGAAAAATAAGGTGGTTCTCGTTGTGGACGACGTTTTAACGACGGGCGCGACGGCGGACGAACTTTCGCGCGCTCTCAAAAAGGCGGGCGCAAAGAGAGTTTACGTTTTGACTTTCGCTTCCACGAGAGAGAAAAAACCGATCCTGACCGAGAATCGCGATCTATTATTATTAAAGTAAAATAGTTTTACATATGTTTTTCGGTATAGTAAAATGTATTTGAGGTGAATTATGAGTTTATTTCCCACGGCAAACGACAGACAAATCAAAAAACTTCGCAAAATCGCGGATAAAATAGAACTACTCGCCCCCCATTACGCGTCCATGACGGATGACGAGCTCAAAGCGATGACCCCTTATTTTAGGGAGAAGATCCAAAATGGCGTTTCGCTGGACGAGATCTTGCCCGACGCTTACGCCGTCGTTCGAGAAGCGGCGACCCGCGTTCTCGGAATGCGCCATTTTTACGTGCAGCTCCTCGGCGGTATCGCTCTCCATCAAGGCAGGATCGCGGAAATGTGTACGGGTGAAGGTAAGACCCTCGTCAGTACCCTTCCCGCTTATTTGAACGCGCTCCCCGGAAAAGGGATGCATATCGTAACGGTAAACGATTATCTCGCGAAGCGTGACGCGGATTGGATGGGAAAGGTCCATCGCTTCCTCGGGCTTACCGTCGGCGTGTCGGTCGAAGGAATGAGCGCGGAAGAGAAGAAAGAAGCGTATAATTGCGATATTTTGTACGCCACGAACAATGCGCTCGGATTCGATTATCTGCGCGACAATATGGCGATCAGCCAATCCCAAACGGTGCAACGCGGACTTAATTTCGCGATCATCGATGAGGTGGACAGCATTTTGATCGACGAAGCGCGTACGCCGCTTATCATTTCGGGCAAGGGCAATAAAAGCAGCGAGATCTACGTTACCGTCAATCGCTTTGTCAAAACGTTACACGAAGAGGACTACGAAAAGGACGAAAAGGAGAACAGCATTCGCTTGACCGAAGAGGGCGTTGCGAAAGCGGAACGCTATTTTGCGATCGATAATCTCGGCGACATTGAAAATAACGACCTCAATCATCATATCAATATCGCCTTGAAAGCACACTTTATGATGAAGCGTGACAGCGATTATATCGTAAACGATCACGAGGTCATTATCATAGACGAATTTACCGGTCGCTTGATGATCGGCCGCCGTTATAGCGACGGACTGCACCAAGCGATCGAAGCGAAGGAAGGCGTTCGCATCAAGGACGAAAACAAGACTCTTGCGACCATTACCTTCCAAAACTATTTCCGTATGTACAAAAAACTCTCGGGTATGACGGGTACCGCCAAAACCGAAGAGACTGAATTTAAGCAGATCTACGGGTTGGACGTCGTCCAGATCCCGACCAACCTTCCCGTAAAGAGGAAAGATCTGAACGATCTTCTATACAAAACGAGGGCGGGCAAGCTTCGCGCGATCGTAAACGACATTCGCGATTGTTACGAAAGGAAACAACCCGTTCTCGTGGGTACCGTTACGGTGGAAAAGAGCGAAGAGCTTTCCGCGCTTTTGAAAAAAGAGCGCATTCCGCACAATGTGTTAAACGCGAAAAACCACGAGCGCGAAGCGGAGATCGTGGCGCAGGCGGGTCGCCTCGGGCAAGTTACGATCGCCACGAATATGGCGGGCCGCGGAACGGATATTATGCTCGGCGGAAACCCCGAATATTTGGCGCGCGCCGCTCTCGAAAAGAACAATTACTCTCACGAAGCGATCGTGGAAGCCATGGGCTTTAACAAAGAAGTTTCGGAAGAAGCCCTGCGCGCGAGGGAAGATTATAAGAAATATTATAAAGAATACAAGGCGCAAACGGACGAGGAAAAGAAAGAAGTTTTGGCGCAAGGCGGGTTGCGCGTGATCGGAACGGAGCGCCACGAAAGCCGCCGTATCGACAACCAGCTGCGCGGCCGTAGCGGCAGGCAAGGAGACGTAGGCTCGTCCGTGTTCTATATCTCGATGGAAGACGATCTTGCCCGTATCTTCGGGGGCGACAGAATGTACTCAGTCGCAAACGCCTTTAATTTGGACGAAGATACTCCGATCGGGCTGAAAATGATCACCCGCGCGATCGAGCGCGCCCAACTCGCGGTCGAAAACCGAAATTACAGCGTCAGAAAGCACGTTCTCGCTTACGACGACGTTATGAACCGCCAGCGCGAGATCATTTACGCGGAAAGAAACAAAGTTTTAACGGGGGCGGACGTACACGAAGAGATCGTAAAGATGATCCCCTCGGTCGTCTCGGAATTCGTGTCCGGCGTCGTGGATTATTCCAAAGATTACGTTTTGTGGGATTACGATAAGATCAATCGCGAGATCGAAGAGCGCCTTTTGCCCGAAGGTTCGAACGTCGTTACCAAAGAGCTCGCCGCGGGCTTGAATCTCGGCAAGATCGTAAACGCGGTCGCGCTTGCCGCCGTTGACGCTTACGACGAAAAAGAAGCCTCGTATAAAGCGCAGGGGATCAACTTCGGCGACTTCGAGCGCGCGATCATGCTGCGCGTCGTGGATACCAAGTGGATCGATCATATCGACGCGATGGACGCTTTGAGAAAAGGGATCGGCCTTCGCGCGATCGGTCAGCACGACCCCGTGATCAGCTACTCGAACGAAGGTTTCGAAATGTTTGACGAGATGATCTCCTCCATTCAGAGAGACATCGTGTTTATGACGCTTAAAATGGAGATCCGTAAGGAGGAAGGTCCGCGCCCCGCGCGCCCGCTTCCCGATAAAAAACCCGTTAAGGTCGGCAGGAACGATCCATGCCCCTGCGGAAGCGGTAAGAAATACAAGAATTGTTGCGGTAGGTAATTATGGTAGAATTCGACGACAGTAAGCAAAAACTCTCCGATCTTCGTACCGCGATCGAGGAAGTGGCGGACGCATTGAACACTCCCGCCCTCGAAGAACGCAAAAAAGAGCTGGAAGAAATGCAAAACGAAGAAGGCTTTTGGAGCGATCAGGCGAAGAGTCAGAAGGTCAATAAGGAGCTGAAACAGGTCAGTGACAAGCTCAAAAAGGTGGAAAGACTTCGCTCGCAGGCGGAAGATATTTCCGTTATGATCGAGCTTGCGGAAGGCGAAGAAGCGCTCGGCGAACTACCCGAGATCGAAGGCGATCTCAAAAAGCTCGCGGAAAAGGCGGAAGAAATGAAGATCGCCGCGCTCCTCAAAGGGAAACACGACGGCTGCGACGCGCTTCTGACCTTGCATGCGGGCGCCGGCGGAACGGAAGCGCAGGATTGGTGCAGTATGCTGTTCCGTATGTATTCCCGCTACGCCGAAAAACAGGGCTATTCGATGAAGGTTTTGGATTCTCTTCCCGGCGACGAAGCGGGCATCAAATCCGTCAGCTTTGAGATCGACGGGGATAACGCGTACGGTTACTTGAAAGCGGAGAAGGGCGTGCATCGTCTCGTCCGCATTTCTCCTTTCGACGCAAACAGCCGTCGGCATACTTCCTTCGCGTCCCTTGAAGTTATGCCCGTGATCCAAGACGACGGCGAGATCCAGATCCGCCCGGAGGACTTGAAGATCGATACCTATCGAAGCGGCGGCGCGGGCGGTCAGCACGTCAATAAGACCGAAAGCGCGATCCGTATCACGCATATTCCGACGGGTATTGTCGTTGCCTGTCAAAACGAGCGCAGCCAAATCCAAAATCGCGAAGTCGCGATGCGAATGCTGATGAGTAAGCTCGTTGAGCAAAAGGAAAGGGAACAAATGGAGTACGAGCAGTCTCTGAAAGGCGAGCTGAAAAAGATCGAGTGGGGCAGCCAGATC
>DGWX01000043.1:16266-21829 GCA_002395405.1 Christensenella sp. UBA4247 | reverse complement strand
AACGTTCTCGTTCTCGATACCGAAGTTTACTCCAATACCGGCGGTCAATCCAGTAAGTCCACACCGACCGGCTCCGTTGCGAAATTCGCCGCGGCAGGTAAGAGGACGAAGAAGAAGGATCTCGGTATGATGGCGATGAGCTACGGTTATGTGTACGTTGCGCAGTGCGCGATGGGTTCGAACAAACAGCAGTTCCTGAACGCGATCACCGAAGCGGAAGCTTACGACGGACCGTCCCTCGTTATCTGCTACGCGCCCTGTATCAACCACGGTATCAATATGGCGAATTCGCAAACCGAAGAAAAGAAAGCGGTCGATTGCGGATATTGGCAGCTCTATCGCTTCAATCCCGCGGCGGCGGACGAGGGCAAGAATCCCTTCACCCTTGATTCCAAAGATCCCACGGCGGATTACCAAGCCTTCCTTGCGGGCGAAACCAGATACGCGTCCTTGAAGAAGACGCAGCCGCAAATCGCGGAAGCGCTCTTCGCGAAGACCGAAGCGGATTCCAAAGCAAGACTTGCTTCTTACAAGAAGCTTGCCGGCAAAGAATAAGAATGATTCTTATGAAAACGAAGGGAGCTCTTGAAACGGGGCTCCCTTTATAAAATAGGGAGAAAAAATGTCCGTACGTTTTGAAAACGTGACATACGAATATCCGGGGGAGGAAAAGTCGGTCGTTGCTGTAAAGAACGTCAGCTTGGAAATAGCGGACGGATCTTTCGTTTGCGTTTGCGGCGAAAACGGGAGCGGGAAAAGTACGCTCGCGAAGCTGATGAACGGACTTCTGACACCCTCTTCGGGAATTGTCACGGTGGATGGGGAAACGACGAGTACGGAAAGCGAGTCCGCTCTGTTTGCGATTCGAAGCAAGGTCGGAATGGTTTTTCAAAATCCGGATAATCAAATGATCGCGTCCATTATCGAAGACGAAATCGCCTTTGGCCCCGAAAATCTCGGGGTTCCGAGAGAAGAGATCGGAGAGCGCATTGCGTACGCGCTGTCCGCGGTCGGAATGGAAGAACACCGCCATCATACTCCCTATAAACTTTCGGGCGGTCAAAAGCAGAGGATCGCGATCGCCGCGGTTCTTGCGATGCGCCCGAAGATCCTCGTTTTAGACGAATCGACCGCGATGCTCGACCCCAAGGGAAGAGCGGAAGTTTTAGCCGTTGCGGAAGAACTGAACGCGCAGGGTATTACGGTCGTGTTGATCACGCATTTTATGGAAGAAGCCGTCAGGGCGGATAGGGTCGTCGTGATGAGCGAAGGCGCCGTCGTTATGGACGGAACGCCCGAGGAGATCTTCCGCGACAGAGAAAAAATCAATCGCTATCATTTGGAACTTCCCGTTCCCGATTATCTCGCGGCGGAACTCAGAAAGGAAGGTTTTCCCATTCCCGAAAAGATCTTCGGAGAAGAGGAACTTGCGGAGGCGATATGTCGATCGTTGTAAAGGATCTTTCATACGTCTATTCGCAGGGAACGCCTTATGCGCAAACTGCCTTGGAAAACGTCGGGATCGAGATAAGAGAGGGCGAGTATCTTGCCGTTGTCGGAAAGACGGGTAGCGGGAAATCCACCTTTATTCAGCACCTGAACGCTTTGATCAAACTGCAAAGCGGCGAGATCCGCGTGTTCGATATCGATCTGACCGCAAAAAAGCCCGATCTCAGGAGGCTTCGCGGAACGGTCGGAATGGTGATGCAGTATCCGGAATACCAGCTCTTTGACGAAACGGTGGAAAAAGACGTGGCGTTCGGACCGAAAAATCTCGCGCTGCCGGAGGAAGAGATCCGAGCGCGCGTAAAAGAAGCGATCGAACTCGTAGGGCTTAAATACGACGAAGTCAAAGATCGCTCGCCCTTCGAACTGTCGGGCGGGCAGAAAAGGCGAGTTGCGATCGCGGGAGTGATCGCGATGAAGCCGCGCGTCCTCGTTTTGGACGAACCCACCGCAGGGCTCGATCCCTTGGGTAAGCGGGAAATTTTGGCGTTGATCCGCCGATTGAAGGAAACGACTTCGCCGACCGTCGTCATCGTTTCTCACGATATGGAAGCCGTTGCGGAACATTGCGACCGAATGGCGGTTTTTTCGGGTGGCAAAATCTTGAAAGTAGCCCCTCCGCGCGAAGTGTTTTACGACGAAGCGCTGATGCGAGAGGCGGAAATGGACGCTCCGTCCGTCGTTAAAGTCGCTAAAGCGCTTATAAGCAGGGGGGTTTCGTTTCATAATCTACCCGTTAAAAAGGAAGAACTCGTAAAAGAGCTCGTGGAAAGGAGAGGCAGATGAACAATATCGTGTTCGGACAGTATTATCCCTCTTCTTCCATCGTTCACAGATTGGACGCGCGCGTAAAACTTTTACTTGCGATCGCTTATATCATTACGATTTTTTTCGTGGAAGATTACGTGGTGTACGCAGGGATGTTTTTATTCGTTCTCGCGGTTGCCTTGATCGCGCGGATCCCTTTGAAGATCCTCTTTCGAACGGTTCGAACGATCGTGGTTTTGATCCTGATCACCGCGGTCATCAACCTGTTTTTTACCAAGGGCGAAACTTTATGGTGGAGCTGGAAATTTATTAAGATCTATCGAGAAGGCGTGGAGCGCGCGATCAAACTTGCGCTTCGCCTGATCCTTTTGATGCTCTTTCCGTCGCTTTTAACTTTGACTACGACGCCGATGGAGCTGACGGACGCGATCGAAAGTTTGCTTTCTCCTTTGAAGCTTATTAAAGTTCCCGTTCACGCGATCGCTCTCATTATGAGCATCGCGCTTCGAATGATCCCGATCCTCGTGGAAGAAACAAACAAAATTATGCTTGCGCAAAAGGCGCGCGGCGCTTCTTTCGATACGGGCGGCGCGCTGAAAAAGGCAAAAGCGATGATCCCCGTGCTCGTTCCGTTGTTCGTAGGTGCGTTCAGGAGAGCGGATGAACTCGCTCTCGCAATGGACGCGCGCTGTTACAGCTCGGTTCAAAAACGAACGAAGTATAAAGTTATGAAATTACATCTCAGGGACGCTGTCGCCGCGGTAGTTTGCCTTGCCGTTTTTTCCGTCGCGTTTCTGAATAAGTATCTTTTCCCCTTTGACGAGATGATCCTCTCGCTTTTCGCTTGATATGAGAGTTTTATTGCGCGTGGAGTATAACGGCGGCGCTTATTGCGGCTGGCAAAGGCAAAAGAACGGACTCTCCGTTCAGGAAGTTCTCGCGAACGCCGTGTTTGAGGTAACGGGTGAACGCTCCGTTATGCACGGGAGCGGTAGGACGGACGCCGGGGTCCACGCGATCGCCCAAGCCGTCCATTTCGACACCCATACCAAGATCCCTTTGGATAAGCTGCCCATCGCCTTGAACGCCCATTTGCCGAAGAGCGTGCGCGTAAAATCCGCAAGGGAAGTGCAAGGGAATTTTAACGCGCGTTTCGACGCACTTTCCAAAACCTACCTCTATCGTCTGTACGCTTCTCCCGTCAGCAGTCCCTTGAAAGAGGGCTTTGCGGCGTTTGTTCCGAAAAAACCGAACGTTCAAGAAATGCGCCGCGCGGCGGAATACATCGTGGGGGAACATGATTTCAAGTGTTTCCAAGCCGCGGGAGGACACGTTAAGACCACCGTTCGAACGATCGAATCTCTTATCATCGAAGAAAAAGGGGACGAGATTATTTTTGAAGTTACGGGAAACGGCTTCTTGTATAATATGGTGCGTATTATGGTCGGTACGCTCTATTACGTGGGGATCGGGAAACTTCGCCCGGAAGAGGTAAAAGAGATCATTCTTTCAAAAGACAGGACGAGAGCCGGAAAAACGATGCCGCCCGAAGGACTGTATTTGAAGCAAGTCCGCTATGCCGAAGATTGACCGGGTCCGTTCTCGGTTTTTTACCGCCCCTTTCGGGGCGTTTTTTTGTATGCCGCTTCTTGACAATACGTCCGCAAATGAGTATCATTAAAAAAAGAAACGCGCGATCGGCGCGGAATCGGGAGGAAACGAATGAAACGGTTTTTCAAAGAATTTAAGGAATTTATCGCGCGCGGCAACGTTATGGATCTTGCGGTCGGCGTGATCATCGGCGGCGCGTTCTCCGCGATCGTTACCGCACTTACGAATAATATTCTCCGTCCGCTTATCAATTGGATCATCTATCTTTGCGGCGGCGGCGAAGGCATTGCCGCTTATACCTTCCTCGTGGGCAGCGCGGCGGATATGGATTCGGCGATCTATATCGATTGGGGCGCTTTTATCTCGGCGATCATAAACTTTATTTTGATCGCGCTCGTACTCTTCCTTATCATTAAAGCGTTCAATAAAGCGAAAAGCGGACTCGGCAAGGTCAAAAAGGGTTTCTCCTTCCTCGACAAAGCGGAAGTCAAGAACCTTCGCAAAGAGGGAAAGAGCTGGAAAGAGATCCGTGAGATAGACGAAGCGAAAGCAGCCGAAAAGAAAGCTGCGGAAGAAAAGGCGGCTGCGGAAGAGGCGGCGGCGGAAGCGAATAAAGTTTCCACGACGGACGCTCTGCTCCAAGAGATCCGCGACCTTTTGAAGGAAAAGAAATAATCCTTTTGCTTCAATATGCGGGCGGAGTCTTTCCGCCCGTTTTTTTTCGGAAAAGATTTAGCTAAAAGCGCAAAATACCCCTTCAAAAACTTGACAGTTCGTTTATATTAAATTAAAATAATAAAGCTTATGCGTGAGAATATGCAAAATTAGCCCCTTTGCCTGTCTTTCGCAGCAAAATTTATCGGAGGAAAACCCATGAAGACTTTTATGGCAAAGCCTGATCAGGTGGAAAGAAAGTGGTACGTCGTGGACGCGACCGATATGGTTCTCGGCCGTCTCGCGAGTAACGTTGCCGCCGTTCTTCGCGGCAAAAACAAGCCTATCTTTACCCCGAACGTGGATACAGGCGATTACGTTATCATTATAAATGCAGACAAGGTCAGACTGACCGGCAAAAAGCTCGAACAAAAGTATTATCGCTATCATACCGGTTACATCGGCGGCTTGAAAGAGATTCAATACAAAGAGTTGATGGCGAAAAAGCCCGCTCTTGCGGTGGAGATCGCGATCAAAGGAATGCTCCCCAAGAACTCGATCGGCAGACAGATGTTCAGAAAGCTCAAAGTTTATACCGGAAGCGAACATCCCCATGCGGCGCAGCAGCCCGTAGAGCTTAAATTCTAAGTGAGGTAAGAGTTATGGCAACGAAAAAAGCGTTAAAGAAAAAATTGCAATATTGGGGTACCGGTCGCAGAAAGAAGGCGATCGCGAGAGTTCGCCTCATTCCCCAAGGAAGCGGCAATATCGTTATCAATAAGCGCACGATCGACGAATACTTCGGCGGCCTCGAAGTGATGAAGCTCGTCGTTCGTCAACCCCTCGAACTTACTTCCACTTTGGAAAAGTATGACGTTGCGGTAAACGTGATCGGCGGCGGCCCCAGCGGCCAAGCAGGCGCGATCCGTCACGGCATCAGCCGCGCGCTCGTTATCGCGGAACCCGAACTCAAATCCCAAATCAAGGCGGCGGGCTTCTTGACCCGTGACCCGAGAATGAAGGA
>DGWX01000043.1:0-16231 GCA_002395405.1 Christensenella sp. UBA4247 | reverse complement strand
AGAATGAAGGAGAGAAAGAAGTACGGTCTCAAAAAGGCGCGTAAAGCTCCGCAATTCAGCAAGCGTTAATCGAATGCAAATCAAAAAATTCCCGAAGGTTTCTTCGGGAATTTTTTTTCGCTTTTTCAATCTTCTCCGAGGATGTTCGTAATCTTGCCGTTTTCGAATTCGAAATCAAATGTCAGCGCGACGCGGCGCCCGCCTTCTTCTCTTTCAACGGCAAGCGCGGTTTCGGAAGCGGAAAAGAGGGGATCGCGGATCCATTCGATTTCGCCGAAGTAGCGAAACAGGTCTTCTTCGTCCGCAATATCGGGCGCGAGATAGGAGAGGGCGTCTTCCTTGTCTTTCGCCCGAATCGCTTCGAGAAGCAACCGACCCGCGTTTTCTCTCGTAAAGCGCGGAACCTCTTTTCTTTCGAACGTTCGCTCGCTGAGTAAAAAGGAGTTTCCCTGCCATACGTAATGCGAGGTTGCAAGGCGACCGCGAAGATCTCCGAGCGATTCTTTGATGATAACGTCGTTTCCTCTCGTCTCGATCTCGCCTTCTCCTTCGAGAAGCAGTTTCGCGCCGCCACGCGGGAGAGAGAAGAGGGCGAGATAATCGCCCGACGCGGTTTTCCCTCTGAGATCGACGATCGCCGCGCTTTGCCCCGTAATAATTTGGATCTTCGGCTCCTTTACGGCGCATTTCAAAGGGAAGCGCGTTTGAATCGATCCCTCGATCGAAACGGTAGAGCCGCTTTCGCTTTCCGATACGCTAATGAAAACGGGTTGGCCGTAAGCGCGAAATTCTTCTCGAATCGTCGGTTGATCTTTCTTGATTCGCTCGGGGAAAAGTTCGAGTCCTTTTTTCCAATAAACGGCGCAAAGTCCGTCTCCTTGAATTCGGATCTCGCCTTGCGCCTCGCTTATCTCCGCCATTCCCGCTCTATCGGGGGCGATATAAGAAAGCAGCCTTTTGCGATCTTTTATAAAAAAGCTTTTTCGGACGGGGAATCCGTCTATGAAAAATTGCGCTCCGTGTACTCTGACTTCCATTTTATTTCCTCGCTTTTTATAGAGTATATTCATTTTTCTTTCAAAAAAGAATGGAAGGATGTATAATATTGATATGTTGACTTTCAAAAAATTCGAAAAGGAAGATATAAAGAAGGTGCGCCCTTATATGGGCGGAAGCTCACCCATTTGTACGAAAGCGGTCGGAGTGGAATATATGTGGTCGGACTATTTCCGAACTGAGATCGCATTTTACGAGGGCGGCGTCGTTATTAAAGACAGCTTTTTCGGCGAGGAACTTTTCGCGCTTCCTCGCGGAGAGAAAAGGGACGAAGGCGTTCGGCTCATCGAAGAGCGCGTAAAAGAAAAAGGGGAAGAGTTGGTTTTTAATTCGGTGGACGACGAAGAGCTTGCTTATCTTTTTTCCCGCTATCCCGTCGTGGAGATCAAAAGCCATAGGGATTATTCCGATTATCTTTATAACGCGGCGGATCTCTCGGAATTTAAGGGAAAGCGCTATCACGGACAAAAGAATCATGTAAATAAATTTATGAAGGAATATCCTGACTTTTCCTTCGAACCCTTCGGAGAAGAGGATCTTCCCGAAATTTACGCATTCTTAAAGGAACACGAAGCCTTATCCGAAAGAACCGAAGAGGAGAAAACGGAATATCGCTGCTGCGAAAAGCTTTTGTCCGCATTTCGCGAACTGTCGCTTTTAACGGCGATGATCAAAATAAAAGGAAAGATCATAGCGATCAGCGTGGGCGAAGTTATGGGAGATACGTTGATCATTCATATCGAAAAAGCATTGCCGTCGTATAGCGGCGCGTATCCCACGATGTGTACTCTCTTTGCGCGCAAGTATTCCCAAGGACTTCTTTATATCAATCGCGAGGACGATTCGGGCGATCCCGGTCTTCGAACGAGCAAAACGCAGTATCATCCGATCGCGCTCGTGGAAAAGAGAAGGGCGGTTTGCCGCTTTTCTCGCCGCATGACTCTCCCGACTCTCTTTACGGAGCGGCTCGTGATCGATTCGTTTTCTTCCTCGGATATGCCCTTTTACGCTTCTCTCGCAACGGATGACGAGCGCAATCGTTTTTGGGGATACGACTATAAAGCCGATCTCGGAGAACAAGAGGCGTCGCCTGCCTATTTCGAACGGGTTTTAACTGCGGATGAAGGCCGCGGCGTTTGCTATTCCTATAAGATCGCAAGGGCGGACGGATCTCCCGTCGGAGAAGCCGTTCTTTATAATTTTCGAGCGGACGGATCGGCGGAGCTCGGTCTTCGCATCGCGTCAAACTTCGCGGGAAAAGGATACGGGCGCGAAGCGTTCCGCGCGGTTGCGGACGAGGCGATCAAGCGGCTCCCCGCTTTACACGCGCGCTGTTTTAAGGAAAACGTTCCAAGTGAGAAAATGATCCTGAACGCAGGTTTTTCCCTCGTTCGGGAAGACGAAGAAATGTACTACTTTATTCGAAAGGCATAACGATAAAAAGCATCTCGAATAGAAAAAGGAGACGAACGGATTCGTCTCCTTTTTCTATTCGATCGCCATATGGCTTTTCTGTCAGCAGGGCATCGGCGGAACGTCGATTTCGAGGTCGGATAAAGGGAAGGTGCAGCAGGGATGGATGTATCCGAAATCCTTGTCCGCCATTCTTCTGCCGTCCACGGACGAAGGAATATACACGTCGCCGGAAAGGAGCTGCGAACGGCACCAACCGCATCTGCCGCTTCGGCAATCGGAAGGCGGATTGAGCCCAGCGTCTTCCATCGCGCGGAGAAGCGAGGTGTCCGCGTTACAGGGGATAACGGAAGTTTTTCCCGCAATATGAACGGTCAGGTTGAATTTCGCGCTTATGTCGCCCGTATAGTCTTTGTTCTTCTCGGGGTGGAAGAATTCGCCGAAGAGTTCGTGACGAACGAATTTTTGACGAATGCCGAGCTTCTCGATTTCTTTATCCGCAAAATCGTACATCGCCTGCGGACCGCACATAAAGATCGAAAAATCGCCGTCCGGCGCGTACTTTTTGATGAGATCCGCCGTAATAAATCCGCTTTCCGTTCCTTCCTTTACTTCGTTCGAAAGAACGTTTACGAGTTTGATCTTATCGTTCGTTTTCGCCCACTCCGCGATCTCGTCCGAGAAAACGGCGTCGGAGAGGGTGCGACTGCCGTAAAGCAGAGTCAGGGAGCACTTTTCGTCTCCTTCCGAGATCGCTTTCGCAAGGGAGCGGAAGGGAGTGATCCCGCTGCCGCCCGCGATCCCGATCACGGTATTCGCGTCGCGCAGTCTTTCGTAAGTAAAGTCGCCAAGAGGCGCAGACGCCGTTACTTTATCCCCGACTTTCCAATGGTCGAGAACATATTGCGAAACGATGCCGCCGCCCACTCTTTTGATCGTCAGCATATAGAACCCGGCAAGAGTGTCCGCGGGGGAAGAGGCGATGGAGTAGGGACGCTTAAAGATCTTTCCTTGAATATCGCAGCAGATCGAAAGATATTGTC
This sequence comes from Christensenella sp. UBA4247, assembly GCA_002395405.1. Taxonomy (GTDB): domain Bacteria; phylum Bacillota; class Clostridia; order Christensenellales; family CAG-1252; genus CAG-1252. The sequence continues at coordinate 12,719 of DGWX01000043.1, read as the reverse complement.
CGGCGGAGAAGAAGGCGAGTTTTTTCGTTCCGAGTTCCTCGTCCGGAGCAAAGTAAAAGCTCTTCATATCGGGGGAGAACTCTTTGATCTCTTTGATTATGAGGTGTTGAACGTGCGGATGCAATTCCGCGGCGAGTTTGTTCGGAGCGTAAGAATAAAGATCGCGAGCGGGAGCAGCGGAAGAACGGTTGATCGCGCCGATCCTGTTCGTAATAATTCCGGCGAGGGAAATGCGGCTCAGCGATTTGATTTTGGATTTACTCATCTTACTTGCCCTCCTTGAGATCTTGAATGACTTGGCGCGCGGCTTTGTCTCCCGTTATATAACCGGAGGGGAATCCGTCGCCCATTATGTGGTGACCGCCGCAGAAGTAAAGGTTCGGAATATTGAATTCCATCTTTTCGAGGGCGATCCTGCCCACGATATTGTCCCATCCTTCCGTTTGATAGCCGTAGATCGCGCCTTCGGGGGTCGCAAGATAGCGGGCGAAAGTGGCGGGGGTAGCAACGGATATTTCTTCGATATAGGGGCGAATGGAAACGCCGAGCGTCTCTTCGTAATCTTTGATATACTTTTCCGCGATGGAATTTTTGAATTCCTTATACTCTCTCGGGGAAAGATCCTCCGGGAAGTCTCCCGCAATAAACGGGATCGTAAAGAAGAGAGTGGAAGTTCCTTTCGGCGTGCAATCCGGAAGGGGAACGTTCAAACAGTTAACGACGTAATGTCCGAAATTCCGGCGATCTTCGTACTGAACGCGCGAGCTGTTGTTTCTCGAAATAAACACGCTGTAATCTTTAATGCCGATCTCTTCCGCCGAACGGTCGAGCCCGAGATAGATCGTCGTAAAGGTCATACCGGGGCGCCTTGCGTTCGCCATTTTCTTAAAGCGTTTCGGGAAGGACTTGGGATCGGCGCGGTTGATGACGTTGTTCGGAATAATATTCGATATGATTTTTTTCGCGTAATACTCTTCTCCTCCCGCAACGACGCCCACGGCTTTTCCTTTTTCGTCAAAGAGGAAGCGGGTAACTTCGCTGTTATAGCGAATTTCGCCTCCGAAGCCGAGGTAGGCTTTTGTGAGGGAGAGAGAAAGCTCGTGGGAGCGTTTGTAAGGCATCGTAGGTTTGACCGTCGCGTAAGCGGTAGCCAGGCTGATGTAGTGAATAGCGGAAAGATCGTCCGTCGGAACGCCGAGATAGCCCCAATACGTGTTTAGGATCGAGCGCGCTTTTTCGGGTATACCGAGCGCGATCTCCACTTCTTCCGTGCTGTGGGACGCGGTGCGCATAAAGTCGCCGTATTTGCTCATCAATACGAAGGGGTTGAGCTTGGGACCGTTTTTACCCGACAACATATATTTTTGCGCGTCGTCTATATTTTTGATGAGATCGAAGAAATTCGCGACGCTCTCGCGGCAGCCGGGAACGGCTTTTTCCATATCTTCCAAGAAACGCTCGCGACCGGTATGGAGAACGACGTCATACCCGTCTTTATCCTTCGAAATGGCGCGGAACAAGGTGTCTTCATGGAAGAGATCCACGCTTGCGCCGAGATTTGCGAAAATGCGTTTGGAAGAGTCCAGTTCTTTCGAAGTGCTTTCCGCGCAAAGTTCGTGCAACGCGGGTTCGAATTCGAATCTTCCGCGAACGAAACTTGTGGCGCAGCCGCCGGGCAGGTTGTGTTTTTCCAAAAGGAGGGTTTTGTAGCCCGCTTGTTGGATCGTGGCGGCGGCAACGAGTCCTCCGTTTCCGGCGCCCACAACGATTACGTCATATTCTTTCATAAGCGTCTCCTTATAATATATACTTGATATAATTAGTATAAGACCAAAACCAAATTTAAGTCAATAGCGAAATCGGAAAGCTCGATTATTTTTCATTCTTACGGAAGAGGGAGAGAAAAAGAAACGGGTTTACAGAAAGGCGCAAATGTTTTATAATAGCGATAGATAAAATGCGATCACAAAAAGGAACGGCAAATGAAAACGAATCAGGATTTCGAATATGAAGCGTCCGCCGCAGGGCGAGTCAATATCATTGGGGAACACGTGGACTATTGCGGAGGAAAGGTATTTCCCGCCGCTCTCTCGCTGAAAAATACGATTCGGATCCGTAAAAACGGAACGAACGAGATCCGATTGTCGTTTACCGATATTCCGAATGTTTTTCATCTTCCGATCGATCGATTAAGCGAATACAAAACGGTTAAATATGCTTCGTATTTCGCGGCTTGCGCTCTCGCGTTGCAGGACGCGGGCATTTCCCTCGTCGGGTGCGACGTTCTTTCCGATTGCACCGTTCCGTTCGGCAGCGGGCTTTCCTCTTCCGCGGCGATCGAAGTATCTTTTATCGCGGCGATACTTGCGCTCGTCGGAGCGGAAAAAAGCAAAGTTGAAATTGCGCTTCTTGCCCAAAAGGCGGAAAGGGAATACGTCGGGACGCAATGCGGCATTATGGATCAATATGCCTCCGCCTGCGGGAAAAAAGATCACGCGATGCTTTTATCTTGCGACGATCTTTCCTGCGAATACGTTCCTCTTACGCTCGGCGACTACGCGCTCGTGATCGCGAACACGAATAAGCCGCATTCTCTTTCGGACGGAAAATACAACGAGCGAAGGGAAGAAACGGAGCGCGCGCTGAAACAATTGCAAACGCGACTTTCCGCTCCCTGTCTTGCGGCGGTCACAGAAGACGCGATCAAAGAAAATCGCGATGTTTTACCGGGCGTTCTCTATTCTCGGGCGCTGCACGTGGCAACGGAAGTAAAGCGCGTGGAAAAAGCGGCGGAAGCTATGAAAAAAGGCGATCTCGAATCGCTCGGTCGCCTTCTCAAAGAGTCTCACGCCTCTCTTCGCGACCTGTTCGAGGTTACGGGGGCGGAGTTGGACGCGCTTGCCGACGCGGCGAACGAATTTCCCTATTGTCTCGGATCGCGAATGACGGGCGGCGGATTCGGCGGCTCGACGGTCAGTATCGTTCGAAAAGATAAAATTTCCGAGTTCGAAGCGTTCGTTTCGGAGCGTTACGAGCGCGCGATCCATTATAAACCCGATTTTTATACCGCCGAGATCGCGGACGGAATAACGTTGAGAAAAATAAAAGGATAAGGTGAAAACAATGATCGTTGCATTAACCGGCGCAAGCGGAAATATGGGGAAAGAGACGCTGAAAAGTCTTCTCGAATGCGAGGAGATAACGACGCTTCGGATCCTCGTTAAGCAAGATAAAAAATCGCTTAAAGAAGCGCGAAAAGCGAAGCGAAAATACGGAGCGCGCGTGGAAGTGATCGAAGGTGACGTCCGCCGCTACGAAGACTGCCTTGCCCTCGTTCGCGGCGCGGAATACGTGTATCATCTCGCCGCCGTGATCCCCCCTCGCGCCGATCATTTTATCGAAGAAGCCGTCGCCACCAATTACGATGGAACGGTCAATATGGTTCGCGCGATCATCGAGGACGGAAACACGGCGAAAATGATCCATATCTCCACCGTTGCTTTGTACGGCAATCGAGATGAAAAACACCCTTGGGGCAGGGTGGGCGATCCGCTCTTAACGTCCGCTTTCGACGCTTACGGAACGAGCAAACTGCGCGCCGAGCGTTATCTTTTGGAATCCGATCTCAAAACTTGGGCGGTTATTCGCCAAACGGGTATTTTATACGACAATATGCTGATGAATAACATTTCGGACGGGCTTATGTTCCATACGCCTTGGAACGTTCCGATCGAATGGGTAACGGCGAAAGACTCGGGCGTTTTAATGAAAAAAATCTTTCTTGCAACCAAAGACGGCGGAGAAAAGGACTTTTGGAAACAAGTTTACAATCTCGGCGGCGGGGCAGGTTGTCGCCAAACGGGCTACGAAACTTTTGACGACGGTTTTAAGCTCATAGGCGGCTCGGTCAAACGCTTTTTCGACCCGGATTGGAACGCCGTTCGAAATTTCCATTGTTTTTGGTTTTCCGATTCGGACGTTTTGGAAGAAAAATTTCATTTCCGCTCCGAAACGTGCGAAAGTTTTTGGAAATGGTTCTCGCGCCGCCATAAAATCTATTCGCTCGGCGCGATCCTGCCCGCGCGCCTTTTGAAATCGCTTGTGATCAAGCGTTTGCTGAAAAATTCGAACGCACCCGAATATTGGAAAAAGAAGGGGCTGGAAGATCGCGTGTTTGCGATATACGGAAACAAAACGCCCGCGAAAAAATGGGAGGATACCGACCTTTTATGCGAGAGCGAGCGTTACGCAAGCATAAAACGATACGATCCCTCGTTTGACCTGCCGCACGGATACGACGAAAAGAAACCGGACCGTGAGCTGACCGCGGCGGATCTAGCCGAGGCGGCGGCGTTTCGCGGCGGTTCGCTCGAAGGCGACTATAAAGCGGGAAATCTCTATCAAAAGGTCAAATGGCGCTGCGCGAGAGGCCATGAATTTTTCTCCTCTCCCTTTACCGTATTGAAAGCGGGGCATTGGTGTCCCGAATGCTCCATGCCGGATAGGAAATGGGAATTCGATCTTTTGGCAAAGGAAAACCCCTTCTTCGCTTCTGTTTGGTACGATAGCCACGAGAAGGGCGAGGATCGCGTTTACGTCTTAACGGACGAGGAGAAATAAAATGATCGGGATCGCTGTTTTTTCCGCAACGGGGAATACGTATCGCTGCGCGGTGTATTTGAAGGAAAAACTCGAAGCGCAGGGCGAGCAAGTTTCTCTTTTCCGCATCGAGCGAGGAATCGAAATTCCCGAAGAAATACCGGAAGTTCTCGTGATCGCTTACCCGATACACGGATTCAACGCTCCTTATAACGTTATGAACTTCGTTCGGAATCTCCCCTCTTTCAAAGGCGAACAAAGGGGCGCCGAGGGGCAAAAGGGCGAAAACGCTCCGAAGGTTTATTTCTTGAAATCTTCCGGCGAACCCCTTTCCTTGAACGATCGTTCGTCTTTCGCGCCCGCGCGCATACTTGCGAAAAAAGGATACGAGATCATGGGGGAATTCCATTACGTAATGCCCTATAACATGATTTTTCGCCATTCGGACGCGATGGCGGCGAAAATGTTTGCCGCGGCAAAGAAAAGAATGGATAAAGATTCGTTTGCCATCTCGAAGCGAGAAAAACGCGAAATGCGCTCGGGCGCGGCGTCGAAAATCGCTTGCGGCGTTTGCAAAATCGAGCGGTGGGGCATGCGCTTCAACGGTCGGTTTTTCAAGGTCAAAAAAGATAAATGCGTGGCGTGTATGAAGTGCGTCAAAAATTGCCCCGTCGGCAATATTTCATATGAAGACGGAAAATTCCGTTTCGGCGGCAAGTGCGTGGGCTGTATGCGTTGCTCTTTTTTATGCCCAACGGACGCGTTCAGGATCGGACTAATGAATTTTATGCGCGTAAACGGAGCTTACGATTTTTCCGCCGATCCCGAAAAAGCGGCGATCGGAAAGTATTGCCGAAAAGCGTATGAAAAGTATTTTCGCGAAACGGAAGAAAAATACGGAGAGAAGGGGAAAAGCCCCGTGGAAGTCGTTGCCGCGTTTATCAAAGACGGGGATCGATTTATGATCTGCCGCCGCCCCGAGGGCAAAGCGCGCGCAGGGCTTTGGGAGTTCGTAGGCGGGAAAGCCGAGGCGGGCGAAACCCTCGAACAGGCGCTCGAAAGGGAATGCCGAGAGGAGATCGGCGTAAGCGTTCGAGTAGGAAACGTTTTTACGGAAACGCTTTACGATTATCCCGATATATCCGTACATTTAACGATTTTTTACGCTACGATCGAAAGCGGAACGCCTCGCTCGATGGAGAACAACGCGATCGCTTGGATCGAGCCGAGCGAGATCCCGAATTATTCCTTCTGCCCCGCGGATATTCCGATTATGAAAAGGATTATGGAAGAGGGGATGGGTTGAACCCATTATGAATTAGGGAAAAATTGATTTAGTTCCGCCTCCGGCAAGAATGCAACTTCCGGAAAGCATCTCGGAAAGATTGCTCATAAGGATAAAGACCATTGCAGCAATTTCCTCCGGCCTGACCAACCGATGAATTGCCGAATCCGGCCATGGTATACCCGGTCTAACTCCATCCGTATATTTCTCAAGCCATTGCATCATATCTGTATAAACAGGGCCCGGTTCAATACAATTTAATATGATTCCTCTTTCAGCAAGGTATTTCCCATATGCGTGCACAATTCTAGATACGGATAGTTTCGAAATTTGATAAACCGATAATAAGTCTCTATGCGCACTTACAGATGAAATAATGCAAATATTGCCTTTGATTCCTTTGGAATGGAGCTTGTTGGCAAAATTCCGCATTAAAAAAAATACGCCTTTTAGATTTGTATTCATTATTTGATCCCAATCGAACTCCGATATGTTAAAGCCTTTCCAATTAGAACCGTCAAAATTTTTGCCACTAGATATTACCAGACCATCAATTTGATTCTCTTCTCCAATCAATTTCTGTGCATCCTCAAAAAAAGCAGTTTGACTGTTTATTTTAGTGATATCAAAAGATAAACAGTAAACGTGTTGATTTTCTGAAAAAGATAGCTTTTCTTTTGCAGAAAGCAATTTTTTTTGATCTCGAGAAGCTAATATTATACTATGAGCACCGGAATCCAGAAGCTTTTGCGCTATTGCAAAACCAATACCGCCGGCGCCGCCGATTATTATAATATTTTTAGGTTTAAGTATTATTTCCATTGCGCTACCTATTCACATAAAACTTCAAAGAATAATGCTTTATTTGGTTTATCGCTAAGGAAATAAGGCAAATTCTTATCAAATTCTTCAGGTGTTCTTGCTGATATATAGTCAAAGCCCGTTGACTTAACCCATCCTTCTGCAATAGTGTTATGGACGGAGGAAACGGCTTTTAAATTGTGGCTACGCAATAAATCTGTCCCATTATTATTGACGAGTAGAATTCTAATGTTTTTTGACAATTCTTTATTCCAAATACTATTCATATCATAGAAGAATGATAAGTCTCCTACAATTAAAACACACAATTTATTCTTTTCTATTGCGCATTGCCCCATAAAGGTGGAAGTGCAACCATCAATCCCATTTGTGCCCATATTGCAGAAAACTTCAATGTTTTTATTTAGTGTATATCGTCTAATATCAAAGAAACTTTGTCCAACACCCAAATGCAAGACTGAATTTGCTGGCAATGATTTGCATAATGCCCTTTGAATATAATGCGCATTGAAGCTATTGATAGGTCTATAAGTATTATATTTATTATAGAAATCCAACCATTTGTTAAAATAGACTTCATTATTCTTGCTTTCGGCTGCATTATCTGCAAACCATTTAAAGAAATAATCTTGGCTTGATTCTATAACAGAAGTTAATTTAAAATAAAAGTCTTTAATCTTCCCATCCGGAGTTACTGACCAATGCCTAATTCCTTTATTACAATTTCTTACTTTAAATGTCAACGGATCATTCATTAAACGTTTTCCACCTACAGTAATTAAAATATCCGGTGCCAACTCATTGTTGAATGTCTCTTGATTTATGTTATTAAGCATATTAAAAGGACTCAAACAATATTTATTATTATAGTTCGAGAGGTGATCTGTCAATACTACACAATTAAATCGTTCTGTAAATAGATCTACCCATTTCTTTTGTTGTTCCGTTAAAGAAGCATTTTGTCCATATACCAACATAATGCGTTGCGATTGTTTCAAGCAATCTAACCATGACAACATAGATTCCGGCCCATTTAAAAAGCTCGCTCTGAGAATATGAGGATGAATAAATGGCAATAGTTTCCAATGCTCATGGGCTACGTTTGCACCTATAGATATATTGTTTATTGGAACATTAATATGAACAGGGCCATTGCCATTATGAGTTGCCTCCAATATGCAATCAGAAATATCTCTTCTTGTTTGATATTCAGGATAGTACCCGGTGGTCTCAGGTAGAGATATGGATTTTTTTATTACCCCATCAAATATGTGCTTTTGAGGTATTGTTTGATCTTCACCGTGGTTAAGGAAGATGCCATACCTATCTGCTGTAATCAAGATCAAAGGAATACCTGTATAATATGCTTCTGTAACAGCAGGTAAATAATTGCTAACAGCAGTACCACTTGTGCATACGCAGGCGACTGGTTGCCGTAATTGTGTAGCAAGACCCAATCCATAGTATGCAGCACTGCGTTCATCTGTAACTCGGTGTAATTTAAAATAATTCTCATTATATTCAAACATCCTTATTATTGGGACATCTCTTCCACCAGGAGACAATACAATATGTTTTATACCATAATTATGAAGTAAAGTCACAAGAGTTCGGATTTTTATAAAATCACAATTTTCATGCAAGGCTTTAAGTTCAGAGGGTATATGCGTATTATCTAATTTAATAGAAGGCTTAATGCTTAATGCATTTATGAGCCAACACATACTCTCTTTTTTCCTATTATTTATAATAGTTTCAGAGTTTGTAAAATCTATATTACTTAAATCTATTGCATCACCAAGAACAGTGCTTGTTACGCGATTTTGTAATTGCAACATGTTTAGTAAAGAAATAAAACGATCAGCGCCTCTGTTATAATTTAAAAAAACGGAAAAGTTTTTTTTGAATATATACGAAAAACAAGTGCCGTGAAAACTATCGGTGACAACATAAGATGTATTTTTATATGCATATAAAAAATTTTCAATACAATTGTCTTTATATGGTAAAAGCTCAACATCTTCTTTACCAAAAAAATAATCTAAATTATTATTATCTTGATAACTTGGGTTTGTTACAACAACAATTTTTTTATTTAATTTTTTTGCGATCTCGATAACGCGTTGTTTTTTTTCTTCAGTTATATCTAAAAGGAACGCGAGTAAATAATCTCCTGACGGCCGAATGTCGGCATCATCCGCTAAAAATTCATATTCTTTTTTATCAATTAAAAAAACGGGATCAATGACGTGCGTTGCCTGAACGCCATACAAATTATTTGCAATGTCAACAGCATAATCTTCTCTGACAGAAATAGAATTAAATCTATTTAAGAGCTTTTTGTATAATTTTAATTCTTCTTCTAATCTTGGTCTATTACCTCTATTGCCGAATGATGTTCCATAAGCAATCTTTGGATGATTGTCATCAACAAAATCAAGAAAACAATCACTATTTACTTGTCCAATAAGACTATTCCACAACTGATCACTTCCAACTAAAAAAATATCGCAAACCTCATTATATGACTTCATGTTTTTATAATCAATCTGCGCAGTAGTAGCATAGTGTTTTTTTGCAAACTTAATTTGTGGTTCATTCCCCCAATTCTTTCTGTGGTGTAAGCCTGTTGCTTCATGTAACATTAGAGAACTATATCCTAAATTATTCAATACTTTATTGAGCGCAAAATAAGTTAGGTTCGCACCATAATTATTATTATACCACCATCCTACTATACCAATATCATAATGATCTCTCATAATTTAACCTCTCTTCTTAGGAATAAATAGTTTTAGCAATTTTCTGCGTTTTGATCCCTTCGGAAACATTTTATTGAGTTTTCTAATCAGTTTAAAATATTTACTATCAGGGGAAAGCTCAAGTTCTTTATTGATAGACAATAATTTTTTGTCATCATATGAAATATTGTCAACATATTTAGTTTCACCATTAAAATACCGCTTTAGAAAACTGTTTTCCTGCAAAAGCGTTGCCAAATCCTGTTTGGACAAAGCAACCTGAACATCATCGATGTTGAAAAAATTATTATTGAGTTCTTGCCAATGATTCTCAAGAGTAACAAGTCCATGATGATATTTCCAATACTCATTGATTAACTTTGGATAACTTGAGAACATCTTTAGTTTGTTCAAGAAATCCGTTGTATTACCGTGTTCAAATTTGAACATATTGCTGTCACAAAGTTCAGATGCGCCACCTGCATCACTTGACAAAACAGGTACACCATACGCAATAGATTCAATTGCAATTTGAGGAAGATTATCTTCCCAAAGCACAGGAACTATGCTTAAATCACAATCTTCCAATATCTTTTTGAGCTCTTTGTGTGTATATCCGTTATATACTTTGGTTGATTTAAAGTTAGGAAGCATTGTGTAAATCTTTTTATAATCTTTGCTACGAGTTGTAAACACCAATTCAATTTTTGAGGCACATTCCTTGTCGAGTTTGTTCAAAGCATTTAAAAGGAATGGATATCCTTTTTCTTCATAATTTAAATCATTGCCAAGGAAAACAAGACGCAGATAGTCTTTTTTGTTTGCAGTTGAATGACCAATTTGTCCGCGTGCAACTTTTGTGCCAATATATGACACGTGCATTTTTGTTGTATCATATCCGTTATCGGCGGCAATATCATAGACGCGTTTTGATACTGCCAAAATATGATCACAATTTTTGTTTATTTTTTCTGTTGCCAACTTTTCAAATTCAACCAATTGTTCAGGAGTAGCATCTTTGAAAAGTCGATCAAGACCAAGGGCCTTTTCCCATATAGAATCAACCATGCATTTTTCTTGATCAACTCCAAGTTTCCCACGTTGATAAACAATATCAGGTGTGTTTTTGCCGATATTAACGCGAGAACATTTCAAACAATCTTGTGCTGTATGGTTTGGATTGCAAATACAATGATTGTGTCTTTGGAAATAGAATCCTGTTAGACACATAGAATTATAATTGTGAATGGAATATACAAATTTTGTATTAGGATAATAATCTTTTAAATCTAATACATCAAGTGACAATCCTTCTATGTTGTTGATATGAATTGCTTTAAACTCACCAAATTTATCTATAAATCCTTTAATTAAATTTTTAAGTATTTCCGACTCAAAAGCAATAGTTGGGTTTCTATATATCAACCACTGATCGGCAGGAACAGGGGAGTTTACAATCTCAAACTGGTGTACACGTTCGCCAAAAATATTATCTATTGGTCTAATATAAGTATTAGTTCTTGTGGCATCATATGAAAAACCACTTGATAAGAAGTAAATTTGCGTAGATGGAGATTCTTTAAGTATTGTTTCGACGAGATTTTTGCAGTAAACAGTAACGCCACCGCCTATACCTTTCTCGTTGTCAAATGGCACCCAATTGTAAATCAAAATCTTTGGGCATCCATAAAGCATAGTTTTAATAGGGGAGGCGTTTGTATAATACTCAAATCTATCGCGGGTGTTAAACTCTGAATCGAACACGTCAGAATGGCACTTTCTCATCAATTTTTGTGCATATTTATCTATAATTTCAAAATTGGTACCATAATCACATTCAAATCTTGCACCTGTCATGTACATGAGTGCGCGAGAGTATAAGAATTTTAATGACTCAAGATCTGTGAAGTGATTTTTTTCTGCAACTTCCAAATTGTCCAACATTCTCTCAAATGGTAGAACCGGATTTGAAATATTGTTAGACGATGAATTCGCGTTTGTTTTTCTATAATAATAAAGTGGTTCACTTGTCCATACATATTGATTGGCATGGAACAAAGTCTCAAAGAAGAAAGGATTGTCAACCCAGCCGCCGCCTTTTGCTTCTATAAAACGAATATGATTCTCTTCAATCATCGAGCGTTTATATATGGCGCTCCACACCGAAGGATGTCCCCAGAGAATTTGTTGTTCTGTTCGGACGTTACAAGGTTTGTTTTCTACAACAGTTTTTCTTTCTTCATTGACAATAGCATATTTTGAGCCGTCAGCGTTGCAATAATAATCGTAGAAATTGCCTTTTACAAGGTCAATTGTGCCATTTTGTGTTAAATTATAAAGCTTTTCATACATTGTAGAAGAAATAATATCATCTGTTTCTACAATACCTATATAATCACCATTTGCTTTATCAAGTCCCATGTTGACAGAATTGCCATACCCACTATTGGCTTTGTCTATAATAGTTATTCTATTATCTTTTTTGGCGATTTTTCTAACTATTTCCATTGATGAATCTGTGGATCCATCATTTACAACGATGATTTCTATATCTTTTAGAGTTTGATCACTAACGCTTTGCAAACACTCTTTGATATATTTTTCTTGATTATAAATAGGCATTATAATCGAAACTTTGATTTTGTTTGCCATAATTGCTCCTTTATTTAAGATTTTCTTTTTTTAGTGTTTCAAATGCGGCAAGGATGACCTTGTCCATGTCGTAGTATTTGTATTGTCCGAGACGTCCGCCGAAGATGACGTCCGGGCGAGTGGTTGCAAGTTCATGATACTTCGCAAACAATGCATTGTTTTGTTCGTTATTCACAGGGTAGTATGGCTCAACGCCGAGTTTCCACTCGCTACTGTATTCGCGAGAGATGACCGTTTTGGGTTGTTTGCCAAACTCGAAGTGTTTGTGTTCGATGATGCGCGTGTATGGAACGGCTCGCTCGGTATAATTGACGACGGCGTTGCCTTGGTAGTTTTCTTCATCAAGAACTTCCGTTTCAAAGCGAACGCTGCGATATTGAAGCGGGCCGAACTTATAGCCGAAGAACTCGTCTATCGCGCCGGTAAATACAGTCTTTGCCGCAACGTTTGGATTTTGTTTGATAAACTCAAAATAATCCGTGTCAAGCAACACTTCAACGCCGTCGAGCATTTTTTCAATCATTGCGGTATAACCACCGATCGGAATGCCTTGGTATCTATCGTTGAAATAGTTGTTGTCGTAGGTGAAGCGGAGTGGCAAACGCTTGATGATAAACGCC